>NZ_CAWUDP010000036.1:0-92478 GCF_963920835.1 Scytonema sp. PCC 10023 | reverse complement strand
CAATCGCCTCTGGCACTGCGCTTTGGGCGATCGCCTCTGGCACTGCGCTTTGGGCGATCGCCTCTGGCACTGCGCTTTGGGCGATCGCCCTTTCATCCGCACCCCGATATTCTGGGGAAGTCATTTCCTGCCAATGCAATTTTCCTGACAGCAGTTCTTCGCGCGAATATCCCACCATCTGGAGAAAGGCATCGTTTGCTTCTGTGATTTTCCCGCTCAGGTCTGCCAAAATAATCCCTATGATATTAGACTCAACCAAACGTCTAAACCGAGCCTCACTTTCTTGGAGTGCTTGAAAAGCTTGCGAGCGTTCTTGTTCTAAACGCTTGCGTTTAGAAATTTCCTTGTCCAAATGCTCATTTTGCTCTTTTAATCTTTTCGTGAGGTTTCGCAGACGTAGGTGAATATTAACTCTTGCTAAAACCTCTTCACTCTCTAAAGGTTTGGTGATGTAATCCACTGCCCCAATATTCAAACCTTTGACCCTATCTACCCTCTGTGCAAGAGCAGTCAAAAAAATGACAGGAATATCTTGGGTAGCTGGATTTGTTTTCAACCGACGGCACGTTTCAAAACCGTCTATTTTTGGCATTAATATATCTAATAATATCAGGTCTGGTAAGGCAGATTCTGCTATTTCCACTGCTCTTTCCCCATCGTCAGCCATTAAAACTGTAAAGCCAGCATTATCTAACAAATTGAGCAAGAGTTCTATATGTGCCTTATTGTCATCCACGATTAAGATGACACCTTTTTCAGTGGTATTAATACTCATTAATGCCTCTTAAAAATGTTTTAAAAAGTTTTCCTGAGAAAAGCTTTGTCGATTTAATAGATGACACACCTAGTACTGAATACTCAGCAACGTTAGTCGCACGCCACTTGCTTCTCCTTACAAAGACGCTGCGGGAACAACGGGGGGAACCCCCAAGGGCGCAGTGGCTCCTCAACGGGAGTCTCCTCCGCTGGGTGCTGGCTCCTCAGGACTGTTTTTGTTACAGAGGTAACCATAAGCTTCTTTACAGAACTTAACTAGCTTGACTTTCCAGTGAATCATCTGCATAAATGCCTCCGTTTTCTAGCATCTAGCAAGCAGTCTATGAGTTTAGCCTTGTTCAGTTCATCAATCACAAGCTCGACTCTTGTTTGGCTTTGGTATTAAATCAAATTCTTTCAACTATCACGATTATTTAATCATTACGTAATTCAAAGTTAAAAAATGTTATTTAAAGTCAAAGATATTGAAGTAAGTACTCACATTATGTTAAGAAAATAAAGACTTATCAGCAGATACGTGTCGGAAATTGCACTGTCTTGAAAAATAGCTTGCGAATGGAAACCTCGCAAGGCTTTTTTCGCTTTTTTTCGTCAAGGCAGTCATTGACTGCCGGATCTGTTGACAGTAGGCTATCGACTATTGACCAGAATTTCAGTCATTAGTCAACTGTCAACGCACTTATCGTTCATTCTTACAGCCAGCAATTTTCACGCTTTTAGACTATGCCAAGAAACCTAACCCCCAACCCCTTCCCTACAAGGGAAGGGGAGTAAGCCTCTGTCAGTAATAAAAGCTGCTCCTCTTCCCTCCCCTTTTAGGGGAGGGTTAGGGAGAGGTGGACAGAGCAATGGAAGCGAGGTCTTTCCTTGTGGCCCATTTACCTAAAAAACGCTGTAAATCAGACTGGAGAGCGGTTTTCAGCTAAGGTGGGCATTGCACACGAACATCTCAAAAGTCCATCACATATGCTTTTATGGGCAATGCCCACCCGAAGATTTGTGGTCTAATCATAAGAATAAGTGCTGTCAATCAAAGGATGAGCTTAAATTTCTTAAGCAGATTCTTAAGCAGACATTTGTTGCACGTGCCACTCTCGTGCTTGTTGACGGATGCTTTCTAATTCTTCTGGGGAAATTCGGTCAAGATGTCCCAAAATAAAGCTCATCCGTCCTTGAGACTCAAGTTTACTGCGGTGACGGTCAAGAAAATCCCAGTAAAAGAAATTGAAAGGACAAGCATTTTTACCTAGACGTTCCTTGGGATTATAAGCACATCCTTTACAATAATCGCTCATGTTCTGGGAGTGGAACCATAATCTCTAATGTGCCTTGCCTATATGCAACTCGACTGCTGCGGTGTTCCCCCAACTCGTTGAGAATTGCCTCAAATTCTTGCCAACTAATATCTTCCAGCAGCACCCGCTGAAAGGAGTGGAACTCGAATTTGTTTGAGTTGTAATGTCACCATAATCGCTTTGCTCAAATTCACGCCGGATCAGCTCTTCTGTGTGAACTGCTGCACTAACAACTGTACCCCTAACGCCAGCAACCCTAACGCCACTATCCCAAATATCCCAGTTCCCAAAGCAATCACACCTACAACCAAGGTACGTACCGCAGAGCCGATATTCACTACCATCGGGTTATCTGAATGAATAGGTTTAGTGGCAAAAGTTGTGGCTATAGCAATCATCAGAGAGTACCCTGCATACCCAAGTCCCCCCGAAATCACCGCCCCAGTTATACAACGTAATGGAGTTGGTTGAACCTGGACTTGAGTCTCTGCTTGTTGTGTTAAATTTTTGTCACTCATAAAATCTTCGCGTCCTTTGGGATTCGTATCTGATTCTTACATCGATGATGCCACCTGAACCCCATGTGATGTCATCCGAGCCACAAACAATTCTAAATCGTCATCAGCAAGAGTCTCCCTCACTTGAAGTTTAACTTTTTCCGCCTGCTGTTGCGAGTCACAAATAGCAAATACACTCGGACCAGAACCAGACATCATTGTCCCCAAAACACCAGCACTTGCAAATGTCTCCCGCAGTTGCAATACTTGCGGATGTGCTGGTAACACTACGCGCTCTAAATCATTGTGCAGCTTTTGAGCAATCTGCGTTGCGTCCTTATTTAAAATAGCTTTTACTATTGGTCCGGAATGTATCGCTGCTGCACGGGCTGACAAGCTGTCGGTATCTTTGAGATAGGAATCACCAAATTGTTGTCGATAGGTTTTGTATGCCCAAGGGGTAGACACTGCAAGGCTACGATATTTACCCAATACTATATATATGTTGTCTAAACTGGGAAGCGCAGAAAGTTGCTCACCTCTTCCTGTGGCGATCGCCGTTCCGCCAGCGACACAAAACGGCACATCTGAACCTAATTGCGCTCCCAATTCCTCTAACTCTGATTGAGTCAGTCCTAGCTTCCAAAGTAAATCTATCCCTACCAACACTGCTGCTGCATTCGTCGAACCCCCAGCTAACCCCGCTGCAACAGGTATGCGCTTGTTTATGGTGATGTTGACACCGCCATACCTGGCAAAGGCGTTTGGAAACTCTGCCGCCATGAGTTCGGCTGCTTTGTATGCAATATTACTATTGTCTATGGGAACTTCTGGATGGGGGCAACGAACGCTTATGGCTTGATTGTCGCTTGCTTCTAAATGAATTTCGTCCGCTAGGTCGATACTTTGGAGTATCATAACTAACTCATGATATCCATCAGGGCGATCGCCAATGATTTCCAGATGTAAGTTGATTTTGGCAGGAGCGATTAGGGTGTAGGAACGCATTTTACAGTGGTTACGTAAATTCTCAGGACTTTTGTACAGACGCGCTAGTCATGAAAGCGTCTCTACATATCTCCTAACTCATTTGCTAGAGCTACCCATTGGCTAACGCTGAGTTGTTCAGCGCGAGCTTGAGGATTTATCTCTAATTTTTCCAGCAATTGTGACAGGCGATCGCGTTCTACGAGCGATTGCAAATTATTTCGTAACATTTTACGTTTTTCCCCGAATCCCAACTTCACCAAAGTTTCCAACTGTCGCGTGTCTGTGGCTGGTGGTTCAAATTGGCGTGGAACGAGGCGCACGACTGCTGAGTCTACCTTGGGTGGTGGGTAAAATGCTCCAGCTGGTACAGTATAAATCAACTCGCACTCTGCCAAATACTGCACTCGTACTGATAGCGCCCCAAAAGCTTTTGACCCTGGTTTTGCTGCCAGCCTTTGAGCAACTTCTTTTTGTACCAATAGCACTATCGAGTCATAAGGTTCAAGGTTTGGGTTAGCAATTGTACCCAGTAATTTTTCTAGAATTGGTCCTGTGATGTTGTAGGGAATATTGGCAACAACTTTATTCTGGTTTTGAAAAGCTGGAAATGGTGCTAGCAAGGATGGTAAATCTAGCTCTAGAAAATCTCCTTGCACAAGTAAAAAATTTTCTTTGCGTCCGAATTCTTTTGTCAATCGCTCGCACAAGTCCCGGTCTATTTCCACCGCCAGCAAAGATTGTACCAACGGTAATAAGCGGCGAGTCAGGATACCTGTACCAGGACCAATTTCCAGGACGCAGTCAGTTGATTGTAATTGGGAAGCTTGAATAATTTCGTTGAGCGCTTTTTCACTTTTGAGCCAATGCTGAGCAAATTGCTTACGTGGTCTTACCTTTTCTGTCATGCTTTTAGCCTTGTTCAATTTCCATTACCGAATTCGGCGGAAGGCTCCACCCTCCGCGAAGCAGGGTGGGCGAGGTTGCGCCGGATGATGACGAAACCATCTCCGACCAATTCAATCCTACGGATTGAAAGGGAGTGGGGTGGTTGAGGAATCATCAATCTCCGGACTCGGTAGTCGGTCAATCCAATCTTCTATCAATTGAGTCATCGTCTTTTCTTTGCCTTGTGCAACCGCCTTTAGCTTCTCGTATCTTTTCTTGGAGATGCGAACGTGTATATCTTTTTTCTCCATCTTGATGTACATTATATGTACATTCATAATAATATATAAATGGTCGATGACCCACCCGACTGTATGGAACAGAAAGGCTAACTTCAAAGTAGTCAGACTTGCCGCAGCAACATCAGAGATCGGGAAAAACGTGAGTCCAGCTGGTCGGCTATCGCCGTAAATCCAAGACAAGCGTACCGTAGAACAATTAAATTGCCCTTGGTTGACGGGCGACTGCCTGTGGACGCTGTGTAAGACCATCATCGACTTGAGTGTCGAACATCCTTTCGGGAATGTCCCTAACGTGGCGACGGCGGATGAGACGGGAAACTCCGCGCGACGAATAAGAGCGTCCTTGTGCAAGCTGAATCTTGGGAAGCCCCAACTTCAGCCGAAGGCAAGTTGGGGTACTTCACTTTTGTAACAATCGATGTCTAATAAGAGATTTGCGGTGACTCTCAATACGGTTCGGATAAGACTTGATCCCCCCAACCCCCCGATCTTCGGGGGGCTAATTTCCCCCCTATAAACGGCTAGAGGAGATCTTTGAAGGATGAACATGGCGTTCCCGTACTGTATTGCGGTGACTCTGGGATCAACTAGCATAGCAATTACCAAGCATTGAACCGAGACCGGGTGATTGCAAAGATGCCAATCGAAAGGCAACAACAGAGGCATATGTAGCCATCATCAAGGTAATTGATTTTAGTCAAGTACGGAATTCCGTATAGATTTATTACTGTTTATACTCCTAAATAACTTTGTCAAGTTATTGCAAATTTTCTTTACAAACCTTTACTATTGTTAACAACAGAGAGAAAAAGGAAAAAAACCATGACGGCACGCAGCTACATAGTAGAAGAAGGGAATCGATTGAACAATTACGCGATTGAACCCAAGATTTACGTGGACGAAACCCAGAAGTTTGGCTTCACTGAGTATGCTGAAAAGCTCAATGGGCGTCTGGCAATGATTGGCTTTGTCTCACTTATCGCGCTCGAAGTTCTTACCGGACACGGTTTGATTGGGTGGCTCAGTAGCTTGTAAATACAAAGCTGAATTCTTAGAAATTGACCAGTCTATATAAATAAAATTTGGAGAAATAACGATGAGAACTGACTTTGACTTTCCTAAAGCGGACTTACTTGGACCTGTTGTGTTTAGACCTGATTTCAACAACTTTGAAGTCATCAGCGCTAATCAAGCTTGGTCATTGTTTTTCACCGGCGGTCAGGAAGATAAAGCACTGGGAAGAAATGCTGAATTGGGTAAATTTTTCACTAACCTGTTGATTGCTATCACAGTGGCTGGGAGTCTGGGGGGAGCTGTTTTCACTCACCTTGCATGAATAAGCTCTGTCTTGATTGTCGTTAATACGAAGTATTCTCAAAGCCCTGGTTACCTTGACCAGGGCTTCTTTTTTTAGCCGTAAGTTGGAACCGGAGGGCGATCGCCTTTGGCAGTGGGCTTTGCCCAATCGCCATATACGCGAATTGTTGACCGAAAATAATGGGATACAAGCCCCGTCCTAAAGGAGCGGCTTTTCTTCTTTAAGCTTATCAATCCAATCTTCTATAAGCTGAGTCATAGTCTTTTCCCTTTGTCTCGCAATTCGTCTCAGTTTTTCAAGTCTAGACTTAGAAACTCGTAAACTTAATCTTTCCCTCTCCATTTTATCTACCCATTATCTACCCAAAGATGTTATCATAAATGTATTGATTCAAGTGAGCCTGGTTGTGAAAGCAAGATATCAGTATCGTTTTTATCCAACAGATCAGCAGCAGGTGAGTTTAGCTCAGTTGTTTGGTTGTGTCCGTGTGGTTTGGAACGATGCCCTTGCTATTTGTAAACAGTCTGAGAAACTGCCAAGTAATAACGACTTACATTCATTTGGTGATTACTCAAGCAAAGAAGACGGCTGTGCGAGAGTGGTTGTCTGATGTTTCAAACATTCCTTTGCAGCAATCGGTTGCAGATTTGGGTGTTGCCTACAAAAACTTTTTTGATTCGCTCAAAGGTAAGCGCAAAGGCAAAAAGGTAGGCAGTCCTAAATTTAAAAAGAAGACTGGTAGGCAATCAGCCCGTTTTAGAATTGGCGGTTTTTCTATTAAAGGTGAAGAGGTCTATTTAGCTAAGATTGGGAACGTTAAACCGATTTCGCCTGTGAGTTTTACCCTCCGGGTATGCCTTCGGCACGCCAAGGGCGAACGCAAGTTTCGACTCGACGGAAACCGCCAAGACTCGAACTAGCTCACCGTCTGCACCTAGCTCCGTCACTGTAATTAAGGATTGTGCAAATCGTTACTTTCTCAGCTTTGTTGTAGAAGTTGAGCCTATTCATATTGATGCCCTTACGGGTATGTCCTATGCCTTCGGCACGCCTAACGGCGAACGGACACGCTACGCGTTGGCGGAGCCTGCGCTTTGCGCTTACGCCAGTCACCTGCTGTCGGGAAACCCTCCGGCAGTGCTGGACTCACTGAGAACCAAAGTATTGGTATTGATTTAGGAGTCAAAACATTTGCAGTTATGAGCAACGGCGAGAAAGCGGTAAGTCCTGATTACTCAAAGCAGGATCGTAAAATTCGCAAGCTTCAACGCAAATTGGCAAGGCAGCAGAAAGATTCTAAGCGTAGAAACAGAACTAGAATCAAGATTGCGAAATCGCATAATCAAATCGCAGATACCCGCAAAGACTTCCTGCACAAACTGTCGACCATTGTGGTGAGCGAAAACCAAACCATCATCTTGGAAGATTTGAACGTGTCAGGAATGGTCAAAAATCGTAAACTTGCCAGAGTAATAAGCTTGCAAGGTTGGCGAGAATTTCGCTTCCTGTGCGAAGCAAAGTCTGAGAAGTTGGGTAGAACTTTTCACGTCATCAATCGTTGGGAGCCAACTAGCCAAGTTTGCTCAGATTGCGGTTTTAAGTGGGGTAAACTCGATTTGTCTGTCCGTTCAGTGTTGTGTCTGAATTGCGGGACTGAGCAGGATAGAGACGAGAATGCAGCCAAGAATATAGAAATGGTCGGCATGGGGCATCGGCACGACCTTAAACGGACGCTTAGCGACTGTAAGACCACTTCGGTGGCGCGTTGCTGTGAGCCGTCAAGAATCACCGACCTTCTAGGTCGGTGAGTATGTCAATTACTCCCCTTTTGCTTCTTCGCTAATTTCTGTTGCTTGCGTTTCAGATTTGTTTCATGTGAGGAAGGGAAATTCCCGCCCGCCTTGGTTAAGCCGAAGTTTGAGATTAAGTTTTATAAAGAAATAGCAAATCTTGCGTAATTTCCTTTGTTTGAGCTGAGAACTATAACATATGCTGCAACAACAATCACGAATACTCCCTGCACTGTCATTTTGTCAGGCAGGGGTTTTTCTATCTAGTGGAAAACGCACTTTTCCAACTTTTCTACCGTTCCTTATGGAGAGTATTTATACTTATGCTCAACGTCTATGAAGAAATGATATTTCTTACGTAAAACTACTTAAGTGAGACTGAGAACTAACTAGAGGTTCATTGGGTTAACATGAAAAACACATTTTAATAATACAACGAGTGCAAACTTGAGTGATTCCATTGGGAATACTTATGAATTATTATATTTATGATTAGCCATTAATTCTAATATATAGAAATAGCAAAAAATCAAGAGATATTAATGTATCTCTTGATTTTTTCCATATCAACTCTGAGTTTCATATAATAGGAAAACATTAATAAGATGGAAGAAAAACCATATTTCGCTCCACAAACTTCAGGAGAACAAGATACCTCGAATAAATTTAGTAGGGACAACGAACATTTATTGGTTCACTTTCATGAATCCAAAGCTTTAATAGATGCAATTGATAAGTATGAGCAAGCTGTTAAACGATATATTGACCCAGAAATCAACCGTGAAGAGACTATTTTGATAGTATCGGCTCTGATTGAAAAATTGGCAAGTTCCCTACCCAGGTATCTTCAAGAAGAGCCAGGTATGAAACAGGGGCTGATGGATGTTATTAAAGAGATGCGAGAAAAAGGTTTTCCAATTAATCAGTCTTTAAAAGAGCAATTTATTAAGTTTGTTGTTGGGATGAAGAGTATGATTCAACAAACTTTAGCAAAAACTTTTTCATTCATAAGGTCTACTAAAACTTAAAATCCTTTGACAGTTGCGCCAATACCTCTGTAATTATTGCATGACTCTATCATGCTGCGAAAACCTGCTCGACACTCAGCGTGAGTTCTGGAAAAGTACGCGAGACAATTCTATCTTGACCTCGATATGCAGTAGACATGAATGCACCAAAATTGACAGAACGATTTGAAGCAGCATTGATATACGCCACTCGCTTGCACGCAACCCAAACTCGCAAACTTGGCGACGTTCCTTACATTGCACATCTGATGAGTGTGGCGGCTTTGGTACTCGAAGCAGGAGGAAATGAAGATGAGGCGATCGCCGCTCTTTTACATGATGCCGTAGAAGACCAAGGAGGCAAAGCGACTCGTGAGGAAATTCGGCAGCTATTTGGCGAACAAGTTGTGGAAATTGTCGATGGTTGCACAGAAACAGACATCACACCCAAACCCCCTTGGCTAGAACGCAAAACCCGCTACATAGAACATCTGCGTTATGCTTCACCATCAGTGCGACGAGTGTCGCTTGCTGATAAACTTCACAATGCTCGTTCCTTACTAGCAGAATGGCAACAACAAGGCGATGTTATCTGGAGTCAGTTTAAGGGTAGCAAGGAGGATACATTGTGGTTTTATCAGTCGTTGGTGCAGGTATTTCGGGAGACTGGTTCTGACTGGATGACTGAGGAATTGTCACGAGTTGTGTCTGAATTGTTTCAGCAAAGTTGATAGGTAGTGGTTTGTTTCATTAGTTTTGATATGTCCTAAGGGTGAGATCCCCGACTTCTTTAAGAAGTCGGGGATCTTGTAACCCATCAGAATTAATGCGATGAACCAGTAGTAAGTTGATCAAGGCTGGTAATTGGCTAATTCTTGCGCCGCCTCTGCTGCCATTTGTTGCCGAATAGATAGGGGTCTAATAACTTCGCCTTTCGGTCGCCATTCTCGTAGGCGCATCATAACATTGATATCGCCAGTACGTATCCATGCAATGTAATAGGCATCGTCTCTAGAACACTGAGTGATAATTTTTAACAACTGTTGACGTTCTTGCTGGTCTGAAGTATTTCTAGTCATTAACTCTGGTAATTGGTCGTATGCAACTGCACAAAATGTCGGATGCCTTGTCGTGTTATCGACGTACCATTTAGCAAAATCTGCTGGAAAACGGAGAATGAGCAATTCTTTTTTTAAATAAAAATTAAAACCCCAAGCTGCTTTCAATTCCGCATCAATATATTCTGGCGTAGGTAGAGTTCCTGTATGCCACATCTGTTTCAACTCCTTGGGAACAAGGGGGTCGCCCCATGCCAAAACTTTTAGGCGATCGCAGGCAATCCGATCTAAGCGGTAATTGTGCCATGTCACATCGCCATTGGGGTCGATACCGTAAGCACTAAGGTATTTGGCACGGCGCAGGTAATGCAGACACACTGGATAAACAGTAACTTTGACTTTTCTCTCTATAGCTGCTAACCAATACTCAAACTGCACGACGCCACCAGGAGGTTTGCGCCAAAGCCGTTCTATTTGTTCTTGGTAATTATCCACCCGGTCTTGCATTTCTTGAGAAAGAATGTAGTCTAGATGCAGGAATATTCTTTGCTGCGGGTCTTTGGCATAAAGCTTTCCAGAGGTGGAATCTGCAATTTGCTCCCACAACTTGCCGATAATTAATGACAAGTTTGGCTGCACAAATGAAATTGACTCCAAGACATGCAGTAGTTCCCATGTCTGTGCTTGGTCTAGAGAAGCTAGACTAAGTTCTGTGCTTGTTTGTGTGGCTGTTTCGTCTGGGAGAGTTGGTAAATCTGCTACCAAAACACAGCTATACCTTCCTATCTCGATTGATTGCAGCCACCCCTGCTGGACAAGTTGCTTAAGGTCATCTCTAAGAGAACGATGTACGGTAGCAAAAGGACGCTGTTGCAGCATCTTATGTAGTTCCTCTGCACTCATCCCGGTTAGATGAAGTATGGACTGCTGCCATTGGTCAACACTAAGCTGGAAGTTCTGCTCAAATACAATTTCTGAGAAAGTGAGATGACAAATGCAACTGCGATCGCCGCACTGGGTAGTCATTTCTTGAGCATTTAACTTATCGCTTTTAGGATGACGGTAGGCAAATAAGCGATCGCGCAACTGGGAGTATGTAAACGCAGCCGGGAGTTGGCTTGCCCAGTTTGTCTGACTACCATACAGCTTGTTAATCAGCACCCACAACCGCAGCGATCGCACCAGCCGATTAGCAAGTTGTCCTGCTGCCAGCCATTGCAAAATTTGGGGAGTGGGTGGTAAATGAAAATCTTCAGTCAATTTTCACACCTATTTATTAAGTAGTTGGAAAAATATATTCAGTACTTAACTGCTATTTATAGTATTTAATAACACTTCATTTATAAGTGACATGAAAAGTTAAGAACCTCCTGAAAACCTTGTAGAGAAACAGTTTTATAAACTAGTGATTATAACCTCAGCGTTATTATGAATCTATCTGTAACAATAATAAATTTAATGGAAGACCCCTCTTCTACTGAAGATGACATAATATGAGAGAAATAAAAAGCACTAAGAAAAATGAGCGAAGGCAGTGTTACAGCTTTGCGCCTGTATCTAAGTGAATCACTGTTAGCACAAGGTTTGAAATACCAGGTGCTATCGATTGAATTAACCAAAGGCGATCGCCTGATAGAACCGCAAGACATAAAAAATCTAGAACTGCCCTCTGGTATCGATACTACAGGTGGTGTGGTCATTTCTGGTCGCGCACCGATGTGGCTTTATTCGTACCTCACTCATGAACTACATCCTACCGCTTGGGTTGCTTGCTATGACCCGCGTTTGGGAGCAGTGGTATCCGCCACTCATTCCCGTCAAGTCTACATTGGTCAAGTCATTCTCATTAGTCCACCAAATGGACGACAAAATCATGGGTTTAGTAAAGAAGCAAGAAACACTGAAGCTGGGTTATGTCCAGCCTTAATGATAGTAGGACCACCAGATAGCGGTAAAAGCGTACTATCCCATGCTTTGTTTCAAGCTTTATTATCTGAGCATCCCGATATTTACCTGCAACGCGCTCACTGGGATGGAGAGGGTAACTATGTTTTAGAATTAGGTGCAGAGGCGACTGATGTAGAAATTGAAGCATTTAAGCTACGCAATAAAGGTGCGTTGACAGAACGGTTTTTCCCTTATCATGCTCAAGCAATATTACAACTGCGGCGTCACAAGTCATTGGTCATTGTGGATGTTGGTGGGATGGTGCAGCCAGAGAAACTACCAATTTTAGAAGCTTGTACTCACTACTTAATAATTAGTTCTAAGCCAGAAGCGGTGGATGCGTGGCATGAATTTTGTCACGATAGGGGCAATTTAACGCCTGTAGCAGTCATTCACAGTACTTTAGCTCAGAGAGAAGAGGTTCATAAAAAAGAACCATATTTAGAAATGACGAGCGGTCCTTGGGTGCGGGGACAGGTAAAAACTATTTCCGAAAATCTACTTAAACAGGTCAGGTCAATTTTTGTATTAAAAAACTGATTATCTTTCTGAATCAAGCTGAATTTCCTGAATATGTAAGTATCCAGCCCACCTTTATCATGACAAATTCGCAAAATTCGTCACATCAAGAAGCTTTAACTGTCATTCAGCAAGCAGTATCAGATTTAGCTAACTGGGCAGGCTTGCAGCTAACTAGACCGGATGATTCTGATGCTATTGAAGAGGCTAAAAAACACTTGCAATGGCCAAGCGATCATACACCCAAACCGTTAAGATTATTATTTGACTCTGTAAAACTGCCAGAAAGTCAAGGTCAAGATAAAAATCATTTTTGGAAGCCGAGTGCAATTGATAAATCCAACCCCAGCATTCCCTATCCCCAAGAAAAAGAACCAACATCACAAGACCTGGAAGCGTTAAAGCAAGAAATTTACAATGAAATCAGTTTTCTCCAGGATAGCCAAGAAGACTGGAAGAACCTCTCTTTGCTAACGCTAATCCTAGAAAAATTTGGCTCATTCATCAGCTACGGTCAAGAGAATGTAGCATTAGTTGATATAGCGAAAACAACAGCAGCAGTTGCAGCTTCAATAGTAAATACAAATGATCCAAAAACAGCCCAACTAAGCATCGTGGCTGGGGACTTGTCGGGTATTCAAAACTTTATCTACACGATATCTTCCGACGGTGCGCTCAAATCATTGCGGGCGCGTAGCTTTTATTTAGAACTCGTAACCGAAGAAGTCGTCGCGCAACTACTAACGCACTTAAAGCTTCCTCGCACCAATGTTATATACGCAGGCGGCGGTAACATATATATACTTGCTCCAGGTACAGACGCGACAAAAACGGCTGTACAACAAGTTCGGTTGCAGTTCAACCAATGGTTGCGAGAGAAATTTCAAGGGAAAATTTATCTTGCTCTCGATAGTTCAAATAAATTTCCTGTTGCAGATATAGGTAATGCTGAATTTAGCAAACATTGGTCAGAAGCTACCAAACAACTTGCTGCTTATAAAGCGCGTAAGTTTGGCGATCGCATTGATGAACTTGTCGCGTTAACCACACCATATTACGCCCATACCCCTTGCAAAGTTTGCCATCGTGATGACGAAGAGGATTTAAAACCGCTAAACGAAGAACCGGGTGCAGCAATGGCTTGTAGTACCTGTCGCACCATGTTCGGGTTAGGAGGGAAGCTGTTTCGCGTTGATGCTATTGTGCGATCACAACCACAAAAGGTAATAGGTAAGCAAAAAGATGAAGAAGATAAGCTTTGGTTTCAACTACCTGCAATTAATGGGCTAAATGAAATAAATGTTTATTACAAGCTAGTCGATTTCGATTATCGTCAACGAGATAACTTTGAGAGATTAAAGCAAACAATTTCCGAGAATCATACCGTTTTATTAGTCAATAATTGGTATTTAAAATATTACAAATTTCGCAACTGTATACCGATACTACTTGGAAATTATGGTAAGAAAGCGAAGAACGACAATCGTTTTATGCGTGCCGAAGAAATGGCAGAAATTTCTCACGGTATCAAACGAGTCGGTTATTTACGAATGGATGTTGATAGATTAGGACAAATCTTTGCTAAGGGTTTGGCCGAGAATCAAACATTAGCAAGATTAGCTGGATTATCAAGGCAAATGAGCTACTTTTTTAAAGTATATCTCAATAGTTTAGCAGCCAATCGTAGCGATAATATTTCAGGAAAAATTAAACAATTACCTCATGGCAGCAACTCTCTGAGCAATAATAGCATAGACAAAACATCATCAGAAGATAAGGGTAAAAATCTACTTTTTATCTATGCTGGAGGAGACGATTTATTTGTTAGTGGAGCCTGGAATGAAATTGTTAATTTTTCCTTCGATATTTACCAATGTTTTCGTGCCTATACAGGGCATCATCCAGATATTACCCTTTCAGCAGGTGTTAGCATTGCCGAGCCTAAGTTTCCCCTTTATCAAGCAGCAGATGAATCAGGAGATGCAGAAGGTAAAGCAAAAAACAACGGACGTGATAGCTTAGGGTTATTTAACCAAGTATTTAAATGGGATGAATGGCTGGGAATTGAAAAACGAAATCATTTAGATAAAAAGAATGAAGTACAAAAGAATAATCTGAAGCACTTAGATAAAAATGATGAAGTACAAAGGAAGATTATTGAATATCTTGAACAAGAAGAGAACCCATACATATGGGGTATATTACCTTTTGTTGAGAGATTAGAACGCCAAAATATTGGAAAAGACTTCTCGCGCAACTTCGTTCGGAATTTATTGATTACAGCACAAGCTCAAGAACAAGCTCTAAAAAAAATAGAAGACAAAAAGTCAAATCATGCAATAGAAACACGTTATTATTTACACCTTCCGAAAATAGCTTATACATTAGCAAGATTACCGCAAAATGTATTAGAGGATGATGAATTTCGCATTTCTTTGAAAAATCCATACAACGCTCCTTACTTTCGAGCGATCGCAACTTGGATTGAACTACTAAATCGCAAGTCTTAAAATATGTCACAAATCGATATTCAAAAACCAATTGTTGAACAAATAAAGACAACTATCACAGGACTAAAAGATGGATTGAAAAGCTATCCTATCCGTGACTTAGTTAAGCACGCGGAAAAATTTGGACTATATCTAAAACAGCAGCGTTTGGAAACCAACCAAGTACGCAAGTTCTTAGATGCTATTAATCAAATTAAAGCCCTACTTGCACAACAAGATGAAGATAAAAATCTGCAAGAAGAAATAGAAAACATACAAAAACAAGCAGAAAAAGAGCAAGAGACAATTAGGCAAACCCTAAAGATTGCAGAAAAAGATTTGAATATTAAGCTCAAAGATATCCAAAAAAAAGCTAATGATGATAAAGACAAATTGATTTTTGCAAAAATAGAGGCTGATGTCGTACTTCTCAAACCAAAACTTGCTTATGCAGCAGCCCGTCAGCGTTCTGCCAAACCTTTAGAAGAAGTCATCTCACTAGCAATTGATAAAGTCGAAAGTACAAAAGATTTTGAACGCCTCGTTCAATTAATTGAATCAATTATAGCCTATCATAAAGCCGAAGGTGGAAAATAATTATGCCCGCATCTCTCGAACAAAAACCCTTACTTGGTAAATTTACGCTTAAAAGCCAAATTGAAGTCAAAACTGGATTGCATATTGGTGGAGGTGGTGAAAACCTTGATATCGGTGGACTCGATAAACCCGTTATCCGTGACCCTTTAACCCAATATCCCTACCTTCCCGGTTCTTCTATCAAAGGTAAATTACGTGCAATTACAGAGAGATTATTAAATAAACCCCTCAATCGTACTGGAGGAAGCGGTACTTACCGCTATGAAAGCGATGATTTAGAAGACGGAATTACAGAAATTGATGGGCTGATGATTCCATATGAAGGAGCGCTCACTTGCCAAATTAGTCGTCTATTTGGCTCAACGGGTGGAACAAAATTTTGGATGCCGATCGCTGTTGCGGAAAAAGCAGGACTGTACGATCCTAACAAACCTGACGAATCACGCAAGAAAACAATTCAAGGTCAAATCTATGTTCAAATCAATCGTGGACGCAACTGTCCAGCACGCTTAATTGTCCGCGACTCCCATTTATCACCTCAATCAGCCGAACAACTGAAAAAAGTAGACACAGGTCTATTTATGACCGAATGGAAATTTGAAAACGGTATTGATCGCGTTACCGCAGCTGCTAATCCTCGACAATTTGAACGCGTCCCCGCAGGTTCGATATTTGAGTTTGAACTTGTTTACACCGTCGAAAATGCCCAACAAGCGATTAAAGATTTAGAAAATATTGCGATCGCGCTAGCAATCCTTCAAGACGATGCTTTAGGAGGTCACGGTTCTAGAGGTTATGGCAAAGTAGAATTTAAAAAATTCAATTTCTTTTACCGGGATTTGGAGTATTACCGTCGAATTACCAATACTCCTAAAGATGGTTCAGGGATAGAAGAAATTCCATCTGCTAATAACATCCAAGAATTGTTAGATAACTTTACCGGATTAAGCGAAAACATTCAACGGCGATTACCAGAGAGCTAAATATGGGTGAATGGCAACTTGTCAAACTCAACTTCGGACGGTCAAGCGTCCATTTCGGGGAGTTGGGTATTGGTATGGAAGAGTCAAAAGAACGAGTACGTTCTGATACTTTATTTAGTGCGTGGGTGAGTAATTACGCACAGTTATTTAGGAAAAATCCAGATGAAGCAGGAAAACAACCAGTTGAAGAATTATTAGAAAAGTTTCTTCAACCGAAGCCCCCAATGCGGATAAGTTCGACTTTTATCTACCGCGAATGCAAGAATAATACCAAAAATAATACTATTTTCTACCTTCCCCGTCCTCTCAAGTTTCCGATTAACTACCCGCAGCATGATGATCTAGCATTTTTTAAAACCTACAAATCTCTCAATTATCTACCGCTTGACATTTGGCACCGCTGGTATCAAAAAGAAGGATTTACTCAAAAAGATGCTCAAGAATTAATTGATAAAACCAAAGGTAACGCTAAAGGCAAACTCAAACAAGCTGGTACGTTTGATTATCAAGAAGCATTCAAAAATCACAAACTACCTAAAGTTGCCATAGATAGGACAACCAGCGCCACCAATTTTTACCATACAAAATACATACAATTCGATTGGGAGCAAAATGGTAGCGGTATCAAAAGCTTATCAGGGCTGTATTTCCTAGTATATTTTGAGGACACCAACCCGCAACTTATTGCAGAATTGAAAGCAGCACTGGACTTGCTGGGGGAACAAGGAATTGGAGGAGAACGTTCCAGCGGTGCAGGACTATTCCAACCCGAATGGTTGGATTTAAAGCATGCTTCCCCTACTTGGGAAAATGTCGTCAAACCTTTAGATGATAAGGCTTATCAATGCTTAATTAGCTTATTTTGGGATGATGATAAATCTATCCTTAAGCAATTAATTATAGATAATTTTCACAGCAGCTACGAAATCCAAGAACGGGGTGGATGGTTTTCTGATGGAAATATTCGCCGCAAGATGGTAAGGATGTTTGCAGAAGGTTCGGTGTTTCCAATTGAACCGCAGGGAAAGCTGGCTAATGTTACACCTAGCGAACTCATCAATAAGGATGGTACTTATAAAACCCATGCTATCTACCGTAGCGGTATCAGTTTAAGCTTACCCATCAAAATACAAATCTAAAATCCAAAATGCTTGCCTCTATTGCCCTCAAAAAGCCCGAAGTTTACGAGTCAAAAAAGATACAGCTAACTAGCCCTATCTTGCATATTGGTTCCGCAGTATCAAGGCTAAACCCGTTTGAATACGTGCAAACATCCAAAAAAGTTTACCTTCCCAACCAAGAAGCACTTGCCAAAGCCCTTAACAAGAAAGGTGGTAGATATCTCAATGACTATATCCAAGCAATTAGCGATCGCCAAGATATAAGCAATCTACTCAAAGATGCGTTTGGGGAACAGTGGTGGAGTACAACCGATGCAAACGGAGAGTTAATTTTCCCGAAAAACGCCATTAGCCAAAAGCTGACAGATGATCGCATCACCGAATTGCGTCCGATGATTCGCAATGGGATGGGACAGCTATATATACCCGGTTCATCGATTAAAGGGGCAATTAGAACTGCGATCGCATACTACTTGCTCAAACATGGCGATCGCTACAACGTACCTAAAAATCAAAAAGTTAGCGAAATCGAGAAAAAATTACGCAGCAGATTAGGAGAACTCAGTAATAAGCACAAGCAAAAATCTACCGATGACGACCTTTTTATGGAGACTTTATTCTCAGAATATACTCTTACATATCAAGATAAAAGGTACAACGGTAGCAGTCAAAACACCGATTTTCTTAGAGCGCTGAGTGTCAGTGATTGCGAACCTCTAATTGAAAGTAAGATGACTACTAAAAAAGGGCAATCAATCCCTGTTAACTTACCCGTCGTTGCCGAAGTCATAGTATCCAGTCGCTTCCCTGACTATCTCGCAAAATATAGAGCTTCTCTTTATGTTGAAATGGTACGAAATGCCCAAACAAAATTTATCTTAACGCTTGATACAGAAATGCTTTCTTGGTTCAAGCACAAACAAGGAATGAAATTACCATTTCAAAATCTAGACGAACTTATCCAAATTTGTCAGGAGTTTAGCCAAGAACAATGGGATTATGAACATGATTACTGGAACGATATCAAAAATAATCCTAGAGCATCAGGCAGGAATTTAGATTTTAATTATATTCGTGAATTTTATGAACCAGACAAATCTCCTTACAGCTTGAGGCTGGGATGGGGTAGTGGTATGACTGGAACCACAGTTGATTTACTGCTAGAAGACGAACTACGGGAAGAAATTCGTGATACTTGTGGTTTAAAAGCACCTGGTTTTGAAGCACCAAAGTCTAGGCGGACTGTGATGAATCCGAACGGTGAAATCAAATTTGTTCCTGGATGGGTTAAATTTAAAACTCTATAAGACTCATGCTCATTCGTTCTACCTGGATATTAAACGTATCCGAGTCAACAATCCTACCCCGTTCTTATGGATTGGAACTCGTTAAGCAACTGCATCAACAACTAGGGGGTGAAATGGGAGGCGAAGCTATTCCCCCAATTTCTTTTTCAGGAATTCTCGGATTGACAACCATCGCCAAAGACTTTATGACTTTCCATCCAGAAGAGTTTTACCAATTATCTCTCTGTGGATTACAGGACGTTGCAGCAAAAAGTATTTTTGCTCTAAATTTATCAGAATTTCTAGAATTTCTGGGAGCTAAATTCAACGTTCTCAACCGCGAAAACGAAACTACCAGCTATGAGGAACTATACACAACTTTGGTAGCAAACGAACCAGAACCAGTCAGACGATTCAACTTGCAATTTCTCACACCCACAGCTTTCGCACAGGGTAGTGCATCATTACCCTTACCCGTACCTCCATTGATGTTTCGCAGTTGGTTAGAACGCTGGAACCATTTTGCGCCTATTTATTTGGGAAGTGATGAACTAATTGCTTACCTTAGCAATGCTATTCTCCTAAAAAATCACAAAATTCAAACACGAAGTTGGCAATTACATAAAGGCTATGTTAATGGATTTGTTGGTGATGTAACGCTACAAGTTTTTAACCGTGCTGACCCCTTGCTGGCAAATGTGGCTAATTTATTAGTTCAATATGCGCGGTTTGCGGGTACGGGAATGAAGACGCGTTTAGGGATGGGGCAGACAATTGTCAATTTGAAAAAATAAAGGATGGAAACTATGAAAATTATTTCGTTTCTTGGCTTTAATAATTATGATGAGACTACTTATCTTAATCCACGCGGTTCTGGAGGATATAAAACTCCTTTCTTTCAAGAGGCATTAGTTGAGTTTGACAACCCTGAAACTCTCTACATTTTGCTGACTAAAACAGTAGAAACAGTTCCTCCAAAAGGAGCATCAGAACCTAATTGGGATGCTCTAAAAAATCGATTGGATAAGAGGGTAAAGTTGCAACCCATAAAAAATATTCCTGAACAAAACAGCCCTTCTGATATCTGGTGGATATTTCAGCAGGTAACTAACTGTTTAGAGCATGGAGATAGCGTTATATTTGATATCACACACAGCTTTCGCTCTGTACCTGTGGTAGCATTGATTGCCGTTAGTTATCTGAGAGTCGTGCGAAGTGTGAATATTGAGGGGCTTCTCTACGGTGCCTTTGAAGCTAAAAACAAGGTAACTAATGAAACGCCCACTTTTGACTTGTTGCCTATTGTTAGCCTCTTGGAGTGGACAACCGCTACTGATCAATTTATTAAAACAGGTAATGGACAGGCATTAGCAAGCTTGCTACACAGTAGTAACTCCAAAACCGAGAATTTAGCAAGAAGTATAGATGGGATTGCTCAAGGGCTGCAACTGTTGCGACCGATGGATGTTATGCAAGAAGCCGCTAATTTACCACAACATATTGCAGACGCTGCACCCATTATTTCTCAATCTGTACCACCATTTGTTAGTTTGCTAGAGCGTGTAAAAAAAGATTACTGTGATTTCGGGTTGGCAAACCCAATTGACTATCAGAAAAACGCTCAAGCGTCCCTGTTGCGCCAACTGGAGATGGTGGAATGGTATGCAGCGAAAGGACAAACAGTTCAAGCATTATCCATGGCAAGAGAGTGGCTCCCTTCCTTATTATGCTATTACTTTAACTTAGATCCTTTAGATAAAGAAAATAGAGAAGAGATGGAACTTTTGCTAAATGGAGGCAAAATTAAGGATAAGGAAGATAATACAATTAAAGAATCAAGATATTTGGACGAATGGTTAAAACTTCCAAAACAAAAGAAAAAGCAACTAAACAAATTATGGGGCGGGGAATTCAATTTAGCTAATCTACGTAATGATGTTTTACATGCAGGATTCCGTAAAAATCCTAAAAATGCAAAAGATATTCTTCTTCAAACTGAAGCCATCATTAAAGAACTCCAAACCATTAGTACTGTATGGAATTTGAAGGATGAAACTATATAGTCATTTCTTTAAATAAAAATCTAACCAGCTTGTTGAATGTAATATATGCCCAAAATCCTTCTCGTTACCGTTGGCGGTTCCTTCCAACCCATCGTCACCGCCATTCGCAGTTTACAACCTGATCGCATCATTTTCATCGCCTCTGATGGTGACAAAGGAAGCAAGTCACAAGTCATTGGTGAAGGAACGCCTTGCGAGGTGCGTCGGGGAACGGAAGTTATTGAAAGATTACCAAATATTCCCACACAGTTGGGTTTGGGCGATCGCTTTCAACCAGTGAAGGATTTAATTCTCGTCCAAAACCCCGACGATTTAGCAGAATGCTATCTCAAAATCCAGCAGTGCATTTGTCATCTCCAGCAACAAGCGCCTGATCATCAGATTATCGCTGACTACACTGGTGGGACAAAAACTCTATCTGCTGCTTTGGTATTGGCGGCGGTTGATTACGGGATTTCTTTGTATCTTACTATTGCCACCACGCGAGAAAATTTGGTGAAGGTGGAACGGGGAGAGTTGACGCGACTGGTGGATACGAGTTTTCGCACTTAAGGATTAGCTGATTGACACTCCCACGGCTTGAAGCCGTGGGATTCTTGGTTCATCGAGTCCACCTTTGCACCTAATTCAACCGTGAAATCAAGTGTTCGCCAACGCGCAACGCATTAGCCATAATCGTCAGCGTTGGACTAACCGCAGCACTCGATGGGAAGAAACTACCATCCACAACGTAGAGATTATCTACATCATGGGTGCGACAATTAAGGTCGAGAACAGATGTTGTCGGGTCTTCTCCAAAACGGAGAGTACCACACTGATGTGCCACCACTCGAATCGTCGTATTGCTATAAGGATAAATGCCCACCGGGCTGTTTGTATCTTTGTCTACTGCTTTGAGTACCTCTGTCCAATGATAAATCAGGCGGTCATGAGCCTCAACATTATTCGGCGTGTAATCCAAATGCAGCTTAGAACCATCCACGCGCACTCTATTGTTGGGGTCGGGTAAATCTTCCGTCTGCAACCACCAACCAATTGTACGCGATGCCAACTGCCGCAGCCCAAGCCCTGGCATGAATCTTGACAAAAGAGCCAACAAGGGCGGTGCTTCAGTCAGAATCATCTCCTGAAGAAGATTACCCGTATTCTGGATATGACCCATCGGATATTCAAAATCGGAGTATCCCCAGTAAAAATCGTGGAGGCAAATCGTCTTTTGGAACACCGCAGGATTGGGTGCGGGACTGAGTTGCACCACGGCTGACAGCAGGTGTTTCATGAAATTGCGTCCCACCTGATCAGAACTATTAGCTAGTCCGGTGGGGTGCTGTTCATTTGGCGATCGCAGCAACAACGCCGCCGAGTTCACAGCACCACACGCCAGCACAACAATATCACCAAAGAACAGATAAGAGTGTCCATTAATTTCCGCTTCGACGGCTTTGACTTCTCGACCAGACGGAGTAGTGTGTAAACGTACAACTTTAGCATCTGTCTTTAGTGTGACATTGGGGAACTCCAGGGCTGGAACAATTCCTGTTACCTCAGCATCACCTTTGCCATCAATCTTACAAGGAAACCCATCACAAGTTTTACAACGGATACAAAAACTCTCATCGGCATCGCTTTCATTGAGCTTTAAGCCCAAAGGCAGATGTGATGGATGCAGCCCCTGCTTAGAGATAGCATCGCAAATTTGCTGCATTCGGGGTTCGTGGCTTACCGGAGGAGAAGGGTAATCTTCGCTGCGAGGAGGTTCTGTTGGATCGTCTCCTTGTTTACCGTGAACAGAGTAAAGCTTTTCTGCTTCTGTATAGTATGGTTCAAATTCCTGGTATTTGACACACCACTCTGGAGAGGTGCCATCTTGATGTTGAACCTTCTCAAAATCCTTTTCCCGCATCCGCAGCAAAGCCGCACCATAAACCTTAGTGTTACCACCAACCCAATAATTAGTTTGGGGACGAAAAGGCTCTCCTGAAATGTCGTACCATTGTTCCTGAGCGTTATAGCGTCCTTTTCCAAACACCTCGACGGCATTCCAGTTTTCATTCTCTTTGGGCAAGAAATTTCCTCGCTCCAAGACGAGAATCTTCTTACCTGTGGGTGCAAGTTTGTGTAATAATGTACCTCCACCTGCACCTGTACCAACGATAATCAAGTCATAGTGCTGGTCATCAATAATCATAGATATTCTCCTCTCTTAAGGGTGTAGGGAAACAAGTAAAAAGGCAAAAGTCAAAAGTCAAAAGAGAATTTATTTCTTTTAACTTTAGGACTTACGCAAAAACTCTCTAAAACTCTTATTTCTTGGTGTCCTTTGCGTCCTTGGCGGTAGCCTGCGGCACGCCGCTACGCGTCTACGTTTCTTCATAATGCATGCGTAAGTCCTGAACTTTTAACTTTTCTTCATTGCCAGACATAAATGAGAACAAACAAAATAATCCAGATGACATCAACAAAGTGCCAGAACAACGATGTTGCATTCACACCAAAGTGACCTGAGTCATAATTGCCCGGAATGAACGAGCGAGCAAAAATAATCAATTGCAATATAATGCCGCTGAGAACGTGTAAACCGTGAAAACCAGTCAGCAAATAGAACATCCCACCGAAGACACCAGTGGTAAAGCCAAAAGCAAGGTTACTCCATTCAATCGCCTGTCCAACTAGGAAGTAAGTTCCCATGGCGATCGTTGCTAAAAGAAACAGGCGAAATTTATTCAAGTCGTGGCGTGCTAAAGCGCGTTCTGCCAAGTAAATCACAAAGCTACTCGCAACAAGAACCACCGTGTTGATGCCAGGTTCTTTAATTTCCAATCCAGAAACACCAGCCGGTAACCAGTCAGGAGTCGTTGTTTTGTAGACAATATATCCCGCAAAAAAACTCAAGAAAATTACACTTTCAGAGAGCAAGAACACAACAAAGCCGAACATCTTGTTGCCTTCTTCGTCGTGACTATGCTCATGCACAGGTTGCTCTAACTGTTCTGCAATGATAGAACTGTCCATTGATTGAATTCTCCTATATCTGCTAATGAAGGGTGTAGGGGAATACTGATGAATGACTACTTTCTCAGAACCCCAGTCCGCCTGCGGCTCCCCTCCTCGCTTGCGGGGAGGGGCTGGGGGTGGGGTTTTCGTGTTGTGGGCAATGAGACGGACTCGATATATATATAGCGCTTTTCATCTGAATGAAGTACAGATTTATCTGTGTCCATCTGTGTCCATCTGTGGTTCATTATTTCTTTGTGTACCTTACAAGGATTGCAAACCGCTATAAATGACTGCACCCAACACCCCACATCTTTTATTTGTGACCATTCGCTTCACTAGCTACTAACGGTTCAGACTTCCCGTAGCCGTATGGTTCAGAGACAACAACTGGAATTTCCTCAAAATTCTCTACCGGAGGTGGCGAAGAAACCATCCACTCTAGTCCAATTGCCCGCCAAGGATTTTGAGGAGCCTGCTTTCCATGCATCCAGGAAGCAATCATGTTGACAATGAAGGGCAAAGTGGACATTCCCAGCAAAAACGCCCCGATACTGGCAATAATGTTCCAGAATTCATATTCAGGAGCGTAAGAAGAAACTCGACGCAACATTCCTTGCAATCCTAATGGGTGCATTGGGAAGAAGTTGAGGTTAGTGCCAATAAATGCCAGCCAAAAGTGCAACTTGCCCCAGCTTTCGTGGTACATACGTCCAGTCATCTTGGGAAACCAGTGGTAAATAGCAGCGTACACTCCCATCGTGACTGTGCCGTAGAGGACGTAGTGGAAATGACCTACCACATAGTACGTATTGTTGACGTGAACATCAACCGGAACAGAGGAGAGCGTGATGCCAGTAATGCCCGCGAAGACAAACAATATTAATCCACCCAATGCAAACAGCATCGGTGTATTCAGTCGCAGCTTACCTCCCCAGATAGTTGCAACCCAAGCAAACACCTTAATACCAGTAGGCACAGAAACGAACATTGTCGAGAGCATGAAAATCATCCGCATCCAGCCTGGTGTGCCGCTGACATACAAATGGTGTACCCAAACCAAAGCGCTGACGCCAGCAATCAAGAGTGATGAAATTGCAACTACTTTGTAACCAAACAAAGGTTTGCGAGCATACACAGGAAACAGTTCGGAAAAAATCCCGAAGACGGGCAGAATGATGACGTAAACGGCAGGGTGCGAGTAGAACCAGAAAAAGTGTTGGAAAAGAATTGCATTACCTCCCTTCGCAGGGTCAAAAAAGCTAGTTCCAACCGTCAGATCGAACAGAAGCATCACCGCACCCGCAGTCAATGCCGGTAGTCCAAAGAGTTGGATAATCTGAGCGCTAAACACTGCCCAGACAAACATCGGCATCCGGAAGAATGTCATGCCTGGTGCCCGCATCTTGACAATAGTTGTCACAAAGTTGACTGCACCCATAATCGAGGAAACCCCCGATATTGCCACAGCCAAAAGCCAAACAAATTGCCCATTGATCAATTGACCTGACGGGTTTTGCAAACTGACGGGAGGATAAGACCACCAGCCCGCTTGTGCTGGACCGCTTGGGAGAAAGAAACTCACCATCAGCAAAATTCCGGCGATTGGAATCATCCAGAAGGCAGCAGCATTCAAGCGCGGAAATGCCATATCTCGCGCCCCAATCATCAGTGGCACAAGGTAGTTGGCAAGACCTGCCAGTACTGGGAATGTCCAACCGAACAACATCACCGTGCCATGCATGGTGAACATAGCATTGTAAACTGTGCGGTCAACGAGGTCTGATTCTGGGGTCATCAGTTCCCCTCGAATCACCATTGCAAATATGCCGCCAACAAGAAAGAAAATGAAAGCGCTAACAATATACTGGATACCAATGACCTTGTGGTCAGTGCTGAAGCTGAAGTATTGCTTCCAGCCTGTTGCAGTTTCGTGGTGAGGTTCCGCACCACTCATGCTGATGTCTTTGACAGAAATATTGGTCATTTGTCTTTTGTTTGTTGTTGATTGTTTATTGTTACTCCTGCCACGCTCGAAGATTACCTATTACAGCAGTTTTCACTTATTTAGACCACATTTTTAAGCGTTCTTCTTTGCGTTTTTGCGACGCCAGTCGCCTGCTGTCGGGAAAGCCGTCATTCGCGCTGGCTCGTCTTTGCGCGACACAAAAAAGGTCTATTTACTTGAAAATAGCTGTAACGAACCGCCAAGACGCCAAGAACGCCAAGGAAAAGATAAGTAATCTTGTGCCGGGAAGGGAGTAGTTGTTGGTTGTTGACTATTAACCATTAACTAATTGCTGTAATTGACTACAGGAGGCTGTGCAGGCTCAACCGTAGCCCAGCCAGTTTTGATAAGTCCCTTTGTTTCCTGGGTATACTCGGCAACTGCCTGATTAGGTGCAGGGGATGGCTTGTGCGTTGCTATTTCGGCAAGCCACTTATCGTAATCTTCAGGGGAATCAACAACTACATTCGCCTGCATCGTCGCGAAGTAAGTACCGCTGAATTGGGAATCGGTCAATTGATATTTGCCAATGCGGACGGGAGTGAATTCAAAGTCAATCTTGCGTTTGGGAATAATGTCTTGCTTAAGTCGGAAAGCAGGAATATAAAAGCCGTGGAGAACGTCTTCTGATTGCAGCGCCAAGCGAACGCGGTGATTGGCGGGTAAGTGCAATTCGGTACTGGTGACACCTTGATTTGGGTAGCGGAACACCCAAGCCCACTGTTTGGCATTTACCTCAATGTTTTCTACGGGTTGAGTTGGGGAGTTTACTGGCGCAGCATACGCTGATTCCATTCCCATTGGCATATGTAGGTGGACAACCTCCATCGGACCGCGAATTGCCATTTGCTCGTAAACTTGGTAGCTGTAGCCTGCAATCCATAACACGACCAAAATTGGAATAGCTGTCCAGACAACTTCCAGTGTGACATTCCCTTCAATCGGGGGACCATCTCTAAAGTCATACTTGCCTGCGCGATGGAAAGTCACGGAATACATCAAAGTTGCAGTCACTCCCAGGAAGATGAATGCGCCGAGTGTGACTAGAAAGCTAAACAAATCATCTATGAGTTGCGATTCTGCTGCGGCTTGTGGAGGAAGCCAGGAATAAGCCTGCTGCCCTATCCAGAGACTAACAGCAGTTAGGGCGATCGCACTTACAATTAATATCAAAACATTCCAGATTTTCATAGCAACAAAAGTCATTAGTCACTAGTCATTACTCACTAGTCATTAGTCATTAGTCATTGGTTAGTAGTCACTAGCACTCGTACAAATGACTAAGGACTAAAATCATTTACTTCAGCAAGGTGTTGGGGTCAAGACCCAATCGCAACAACATATCGGCGGTATTATGTACGCCAAACTCCGCAGCTAATTGCGCTCCTAGTGTTCCATGTAGATACATCAGCAACATGATTGTCACCCCAGAGAGCAGATAACTCCACTGCACTTGTTGGCTTTCGTTCTTGCACCAAACGTAGCGCTGTAATCCTCTCCAGACAGTCATACCAACAATCAGCGCTAATAAGAAGACACCACCGACACCATGCCAGAGCATTGTTTCCAGCGGGTGCAATCCCCAAGCACTCTTGAGATCAGATGGTGCTTCTGCCAGCATGATTTCGTAAAAGCCTGCTGCTACAGTAAAAAAGGTGATGATGGCTGAAGCCAGCATATTGAACCAGCCAACATCAAAGAAGTTCGACCGAACCACAGGAATTGCCAAAAATTTGAAGACTGGAGTTTGGAGGTGAAACAGTACACCAATGAAATCAAAGGCAATTCCAATGATGAACAAACCTAGGGTGAGATGAACCAAGTTTGGATGAATTGGTATTGCGTAGGGCAATCCGTTTGCGCCGAGATGCGTTTTTAATTGGTCAATAACTTCAGCATTCATTGCAACAACCCCTCTTTTAGTGCTTCAACAACTGGCACTGTATGCAGTCCATACACCCAAACGAGTTTGTCTCCGAGATACACTTGTATACCAACTAGAACTGTCAAAATAAATCCGATTGCAAGATACGAAAACGGTACTTTATATGGAGTGCGAATACGAATCACATAACGCCAAGCTGTAATCGCTGCAAGGATTCCTGAAAGCGACCAGCCAAGCAGTGTATGGAAATTCAGCACTGACTCAACAGCATCGTAAGGTTCTGCTAAGCCTGCTTCAAACTGACCAAAAATGATGGCGATGAAGATGGAAATTGTGGCGAAAAACATATTCCACCAACTCGCTTCAAAAAGACGATATTTACCTGTGAAAAAGCCAATAACATCGCAAACAAAGGCAAACAACACCATCGCAATTACGAAGTGTACAACGATGGGATGAATCGTATCGGGATACGGTAAATTGTGGTCGTTTAAAGCCGGAAGATACTCAAACATGGTGTTCTCCTAGACATATTTTCTGAACCATTTGCTATTTGAATACAGCAAATCATGTATTCAGCAAATACTGTTTATACTGAACTTTATCAGTCTAAATAAAGTGCAACTTCTACAACATTTCATGTCTGTCAATTTGTAACAGAATAACTTTTTCTGTAAGCCGCTGTGGAGAGTGTTTAATTGAAACCTACTGTATTAATAGGCTGAATTTTGAGCAATATGACACACAATAAACACGCGCAATGATTCCACACCTACTTTGAGGCTCAGATGCTCAATCATGACATAATGAAATAGACACAGGTTTTCAGTAAAAACCTGATTCAATCGCAGCCCCATGCCCAATAAATTTGCATTTTTGTGGTAAATTCTTCCCCTGGGCTGTTTACCACTGTTAGCTATCTTAAACTTATGTAATTAAAATTTATGTATCATCTGATAGTTTCATATTTTTTTTATTTTGTTAGAATAGACAAATAAAATCTGATTTATTCCTTCTGGCTTTTACAGCAGAATTCAGGAGTCAGAAGTCAGGAGTCAGAAGTAAAATTTCCTCTATATCTGGCTTTTGAGTTGAAAAGCTGTACCTCAAGAAAAATGCAATCTGCTGTATGAAAAATCTTCAGTAGTGTAGGGGAGCCAGTGCTGCAGGAGGGTTTCCCTCCGTAGGCATCTGGCGTTGGGCACTGCCAGTCAGATGCTACACATTATATGAGGATTTTAGTGGCAGTGCCCACCCTACGTGTGTTTCTGTAAGAAGTGGAAAAGTCCAGGGTACTGCAATCAGAATTCACATGAATATATTACAAATAAAATATTACAAACACATTAGGTTTTAGCCGACATTGTTGTGGACGCGTGAAAAACGCCATAACAGATTTTTGCTGTTCTTCTTTGCTGAAGCGAGAAGTACGGAGAAAAGCAGATGGCGATCGCCATGCGCGGGCGCTGCGCTACGAGTGCGATTGCATGATTGCACTGCGCTCCGCGCAATCGCGCAAGCGCCGCCTTCACAAGTTACATCGCTTTTCTACGGCTTTTCTAATAAAACCTTACAGTAAAGCGCGATCGCCCAAAAAAAATTTCTAGCCGTATACAGTATCGAGTCACCTCCACAAGCATTCGTTTCTACACTCCCACCTTTGGGGAGTTTGCGACGGCTGGACATTTTTTTATTAGATTTCCCTAACAACAGCAGTGTGACACTAATGTTTAATAATGATTATTATTATGCTAGCAAAGACAATTTTTATACATCGAGATTTAATTGAAATGGCAGCTCTTGAGCTTCATATACCGCACAAACGTGAACTTGTCATTGCTCTTATGGGCAAAGGGGGGACAGGTAAGACATTTATCTCACTGAGTTTGATCCAATCTTTGAAGAGATTGGGAGAAGCCATGATTGTTGCAGATGCAGACCCTAACAGGTCGCTGTCACGAATGCTTACTTCCCACTATCTTGGATATAAAGAAGAGGAACTTCAGGAACTTCCTCTAATCACTTTAGCTGAGAAGGACTTTTATGAGTTTCATGGACTCCGTCCAGAGCAAACTTATCGGGAGTTCTACAGTACTGGGTTCGATCAAGTCAAAAAATTCTCCATCACTCCAAAAGACTCATTTACCAAGAAATATGCAAGAACCCTCAGTGACGAACTTGCCCTTATGTCAGTCGGAACCAGTGCGCTGCGGATAGAAGAACTTTATTCCACCCGTTGTTCTCATGCGACACTTAACCCACTAAAAGCTTGGTTGGCACTGTGTACAAATGGGGTTGTGGTTCTCGACTGCGGCGGTGGAGAGGACTCAGGACGATTTGGTCTGCCTATAGGAACCCATGTCGTAATTGTAGTCGTTGAGGCAACACCCGACTCTGTGGCAATTTCAGAAGATATCCGCGCCATTGATGAAGAGTTGGGAATTCCAGTAGTGTATGTTTTGAATAAGTGTCTCAATCACTTCCCAGAAGTTGAGGCATTCGAGTCTAAATACTCAAACAGGATAGTTGGAAAAATTCCTTTTATGCCCTCTATTTACGGCAAGAACCCTCTTGATGTCTTTGACCAAGTCGAAGGAATCTCCAACCACATCCTAGAGGGGATTCTCTCTCTAAAATTGAGTTCTCCTGAGGAACGGTGGGCAAGAGTATTAAGGTGGCAAGACCGCTTGCAACGACAACGGGAGTTAATGAAAACTCAGCCGTTTAGTTTCTTAGCTTGAAGTATCTACTAACTCTAGATTTATTTATGCCCTAACTAAGGCTAGGAGAGGGAAGCTTCATCACAAGGTAAAGGCAGAAGATCAATAAACAGAATCCCATCCAGATGGTCAATTTCGTGTTGGATGACAATCGATAACATCCCATCAGCAGTCAGGGAAAAAGCACGATTTTCTCGGTCAAATGCTGAAAGAACGACTTGATGAAATCGCTTGACAACCCCACGCTGTCCTTGAATGCTGAGGCATCCCTCTTCTGAATCAATAACAAATTCTTGGTATACTATTTCCGGATTAATGATGCACAAGATATCCTTAGGTTCTATCTCCCTTGTCTTATCACCTAAAATGCGTTTTTTATTAACAACAAAAACTCTTTTGAACTTTCCAATCTGAGGAGCAGATAACGCCATCGATTCGTGTTCGAGCATTGTATCGACCAAATCATCAACCAAAGTTTGAAACTCTTGATCAAATTTTTCTACCAGAGTTGAACGTTGTCTTAATAAAGAATTCGGATGAGAGATAATTGGTTTGACTGCCATATAAATATTCAAAAGCAAGAAAGAATTTAGGTATCATATTTGTACTACCTCCACTCACCTTTTAAACATGAGTTTATTGGTGGTAGTTACAAAAGAGGAATATTATCTTACCATTTCCCATCTGGGCAGGTAGAAGCCTCAAGATTTGCCTTCACCATCATAAAACATCCACAGACGGTACAACGCTTTGCTGCCGCATCAAATTTATCGCAAGTTGCGCACATTTTCAGCCTTTCTTTAACCCTACTCCTGGAGGCGATAACTCTATCACCACATAACCCCTGATTAGCAGTTTCATATGCCTCGACAAGGAGGTTTTTCAGCATTTGATAATGGCTTGGATAGCTAGGTGGCGAAGGCTTTACCATCTGTTATCTCCTAATTATTTATTTTCATTTTTCAAGGTAATAGCATAACATGATCAATTAACAAAAATGTTATATTTTTCAAAGAAATACTAAAAAAATACCAAACAAATATGAGCAATAATATTTTGTAAACAGAAAATATAAAAATCTTCTTTTAGACTGATTTTCCATAATAGATATAGCTTCTGATGTTGACGAGTGCAAGAAATACTATCCAATCAGGAATTCGACCTTTAGCTATTAACAGAAATGTAGCTAGATATGTATAACTCAATACGGTTCAGTTAAGTTATGTGTAAACAATCACGTGTGTAGAGACGCGCCATCCGAGAGTTCTACATTGTGTTCCTGATAAGGGTTCTGGTCTTATCTGAACCGTATTGATGTATAACTTTATTGTAGAATTCTAAAATTAGGAAAAAGTACCTGAAGAAATACTCTTCTTCAAGTACTGAAATCATCGTCTCTCAAAAATGGTAATTATACAGCTTCTTAACCTACTAAGAAACGGGTAACTGGCACGAATTTATAGAAGGCGTACTCATACCATACAGTCCAAATAAAATCCCTAATCCAGGTAGTCCGCATTTTGGGACGAATTTGATAATCAAAAGAAGTATCAGTAGCGCCAACTCTCGCCATTGCATGGTTACAACCACAGCCATGCTCTTGGAAAAATCCGTGCTTAGAAGAAATGCTTTGCACCATTAGTTGGATAGGAAATACTTTTTGTCCATGCAAAGAAGCATCCCAAGCGCGAGCATTCTTTCTATCCTCTTCACTGAATCTTAATGGGCGAACTTCAGAAACTTCTTCTCTGTAGATAGGAGCAAGGTGTACGTGGTAAAAAGAAGCAGGAAGGTCATATCCAAATTCCTCAAACAGAGCTTTCCCAATTTCTATAATTTTCTTACGTTCAGCGTCATCTTGTTCCAGAGAAACTTCCTTCTCAATCAAGTCAAAATTAGGATACTTATTGACCTGGAAATCTTCGCCATAAAACTCAAGAGTTTCCCAGCCAAGATTGCCTAATATTTCACAAAAAGCTGGCTTGCGGTGTTGGAATTTTTCCGATTCATTGAATAAGTCAACATCACCATGAGACATTTTTTGAAGAAAAAGTTGTGCCATCTTCACATATGCTTGTGGATCGGAAAGCTTTGTGTTAGATTTCCCTGCATAAATGTTTTGCCAAGACTGAGGTAGGTGACTCACAGGTTTTGCCTGTTCACCTTCTATGAGGCATACATCTTCTCCAAAAGGTAACGAATTTCTGATGGTGGCGGACATATCTGCTTCGTTTACCTTACTTGCTGTCTTGTGCTCCATCAGTTCTTGATTGGCGTTTAGTGACATTTATCTTTCCTTTGTTAAGTCCAATGGTCAAGTGTAACCTAGCCGGATACATTAATAATCGTTCTCAAAAAGCATAGCAAATAAAAGCCAAATAATAACAGTGCCACTATTCCAAGAATTTGCATTCCGGTTTCGCCAACGAGGAGTTGGTAGTGTAGTTTGATTGCAAGCTTTCTGAGAGTGCGATTGCGCTCTGCGCAGTGCCCCGAATCGCAATCGCATGATTGCAATGCGCTTTGCGCGATCGCCGGTATCAGAAAAGGCAGGTTTCTTCTACAAACCTACCCCCTGTCACAGAGTGCGGTTGGAGGCTAGGGTTATTGCAATCGTCATCAGGAGACACAAAGATTCCACGCCTACCTTAAAGCTTACGATTTGGGGAAGTTGCAGAAATTCAACCTTGGCTGTTTCGAGTGGAACCACTCTTAGGAGAAAGTCTGAGTCACTTTTTGGGACGTTTTCGACGGGCAAATGAATTAACGCCTCGGGTTTAGGTAAAGCAGCAGGACTAGGGGGTGCGATCGCCCTTGTGGGAAAAGTTTCGCTGATTACCGGATTGGTCTTTAAGATACAATGATGTATCTTTCGGAACGTAAGCTTTGACCCAATTAGCTTGGCACTTGTTAGACTTCCGCAGTTCAACTTTTACATCAATTGTTTGAAAAAGATTATTTCTGTACGTTCCCCCCGATGTGGATGTAAGTGTTTCTGCATCCTGTTCCGATGGTAGTACACGGTGATTCACGTGGGAGCGAGGTCACGCCCCGAAGCATACCTGTCAAGAAAATGAATGAATTGACAGGTATGCGTCATTTATGTCGGGGTGGAAATGCGACACGGTAAATTTATTTACCGTCATTCAGTTCTTTCCGGAACTATAATAATTCAAAGTGAATTCTCATGGGAGAATAAGTAACAGTAATTAGTAAAAAGATAGGTGGTGATTTAATTGGCTCGGAGCACAACTTCGTCGTTTATAACAGAAGTGCCGTTAATTGTAGATAGCAAACAGGAATCAGAATTGTTATCTCGCTTTCAGGCTGGTAGACAGCTATACAACGCGTGTTTGAATGAAGCAATGAAGCGACTAGAGTTAGTCCGCAACTCCGAGCTATATCAAGCAGCTAAGCAAATTCCTAGAAGTAAAAAGAAAGAGCGCAGCGATGCTTTTAAGCAAGCGCGAGAGCAATACAGATATTCAGAATATGATCTGCATAGCTTTGCAAGTATAACGAGTAAGAACGCAATTTGGATTGCTCAGAAAGTAGACTCCAATACTCAGCAAAAACTAGGGACACGGGCTTTCAAGGCAAGTGAACGAGTTATGGTTGGACGCGCTAAAGATGTGCGTTACAAAGTGCTAAGTCGTTTTCGGTCGATAGAAGGGAAGTCAAATAAGCAAGGCTTGAGGTGGAAAGATGATTGTCTGGTATGGGGTAACCTCAAGCTGAAGCCCATCATTGACCCAGCTAACCCAGTTATTCGGCATGGACTTGAATCTCCGGTTAAGTATGTCCGCTTGTTATGGCGGATATTGAATGGTAAACGCCGATGGTATGCCCAGCTAGTTAATGAGGGACTGCCTTATCAGAAGCCTCAGAACTACGTTTCTGATGGACTAATTGGCTTAGACCTCAACATCTCCAACATTGCCTTTGTTGGTGACAACCATGCTGACAAGAATGCCATTTGCTGAAAATGTCCCGACCTTTCAGCGCGAAATAGCTGCACTTCAAAGACAGATGCAGCGCTCAGGGCGTGCCAACAACCCAGACAACTTTGAACCTAACTTCAAGGCAAGGAAGGGGCGCAAGACTGTTGTCAAGAAAGGCAAGGTCAAGAAAGGAAAGGCTCAATGGAAGAAATCCAAAAATTATCTCAAAGCATCTGCTAAGAAACGTGAATTGGAGCGTCGCAAAACGGCGTATGCCAAAAACCAGAATCGTCGTATTGTTAACGAGATTTTGCGGCATGGCAAAGACATAAAAACCGAGAACGTCTCGGTTAAGGGCTGGCAGAAACGTTACGGCAAAGCCCTGGGTGCTAAATCACCAGGATTTGTACAATCGGAACTGGTTCGTAAAGCTGAGAATGCTGGCGGGTCAGTTATCAAGTTTCCTACTCAAACAACTGCGCTAAGTCAAACTCATTTAGACGGGACGCGCATCAAGAAATCCTTGTCTCAACGAGTCCACCAAGATGTAACGGGTATTCCAGAGCATCACCGTGACTTGTTCAGTGCGTTTTTGAGTAGGTCAGTTAATCAGAATCAGTTGGTGTTGCAAGATGCTCAAAACGAGTATCTGGGGTTGGAACCAATCCTGTTGGAGGCGCACCAACGTTATTTAATCCGCAAGCAAGTAGGCGAGTCCGAAAGCAGGCAGCCTGATTCTCCCTCAGAGCGGGTCTCCAACAAGTCACTAACCCCTAGCCAGATAGTCACAACGGGCGAAAAGCTAGACGGGGATGTGGCGTGAATCTGCGTGTATGCGCGACCGCAGAGGGTTCAAGAATCGCACTCCCCGATGTGGTTAGCTTTTATTGGAAAGTCCATGCCCCCTTGCACTGAGGTTTTACGATTTTATTTACGACGTTTTGGTGTTGACCATTGGTATCGTTTTGCCAAACAACGGCTACATTGGACATTACCAAAACTTTCAACTCCAGAACAATCTGACAGATGGAGTGACCTCATGCCATTAATAACTTGGCAATTATGGTTAGCGCGGGATATCGTTAGAGATAACCCTTACCTTGGCAAAAAACAGTCCCAAAGTTAGCGATCGCATGATTGCGGCTCTCAAGCGAGCATCACACTGTTTTGTAGTAAGTAAGAAATATCATGAAACAAGTCTTTAGTTTTAAATCTCTATTTACTATTTTGCTGTTTTCTTCTCTGGTATCCGCCACCAACTCCAAGGTTTTAGCAGTAGGTATTGACAATTCTATCTATTTAGTGGCTCAAGCCAACTCTGCTTACGATCAATATATGCAGTTGGGCTACGCTGAAGCTCAAAAGAGAAACTATCAAAAAGCCTTATCTTTTTTTAAGCAAGCGCAGCAGGCACGTTCTGGAGATACGTATGCCACTAGGGCAATTAGCAATGTTACAGATTATATTAACCGCAATCGCCCTCCTAGTCTTGCCTTCAATGTCGGTAATCCTAGTAGAAGAAGAGCTGCGGCAACACGGGGAGGTTGTTTTAAGCAGGAACAGTCCCCTATTCCGCTCATACCATCAGATCAAGAAACTCTACAAACGACAGCAGAGTATCCTTCCCTATTTTTCTATGTTCCTCAAATACAGCAAGCAAAGGGGCTGGAACTTGTTATACGCGACGATAGCAAGTTTGGAACCTTACAAAAAGTTTCTTTAAATCCCAGTGGAAAAGCTGGTATTGTTAGGGTTGATCTTACGTCAAAAACAGGGAAACCTCTAGAACCTAACAAACAGTATACTTGGGGTTTTTCAGTGATTTGCAATTTCCAGAACCGAGACAATGATTTATCTTTACAAGGCTCCGTGAAACGAGTTCTGGCTGATCAAAATTTAACTGTTGACTTGAAAACAGCAGCACCAGAAGAGCGCATAGAAATCTATGTCAAGAATAAATATTGGGAAGACGCTCTAAGAACTTTGGCTGATTTACGCCTCCAGAATTCTAACGATACAGATGTTAAGAAATACTGGGAAGAGTTGTTGCAATCAGTCAAACTCGAACAAGTGGTTATCAACGCACCTCTACTGTAATCAGATTATTGTTTCATAGCTGCTTTGACATCTCCCCCGGTTGAAACACGGGGGATTCTATATGGATGTTGCTCCGTGGTCTAAAGACACACTCCGCAACGTTGTGCGAAACGTTTTCTTTAGATCGTGGAACAAATCATACCGATGCGGCAGTGTCAAAACTGCACTACCCAGCTTGACTAGACTAACGCCTAGCTGTCTGGCTACTTTTTTGAGTATGTTAGCTGCACCGTTGCAGTCCGCGTTGACAAGTATTCCATTTTTGGTTTTGTAAGTTCCTCGCGCAATGCGAGTTCCTGATGGTTCGTATCCTTCGGGTTTTTCACCGTATTTCGGTACAGAATCACCATCCAAAAACGATGCGCGGGAGGTGTACGCTTCTTCGGTAATTGTTAATACAATCCCATATTCCGGACAAAGTTGCTTGAGACGCTCAATTAAACGACCTGTGGGGATTACAACAAAGTTTTGGTTGTTGCGTTTACCCATGTCAGAACCATTTTTCTGTCCCTCATTCCAGCCAATAACGAGATTGCCAACACAGTCATGAAGACAGCGATTGATAATAAATCGTGCTGCCTTATTGATGGCATCTCGCATCTGGTTGTTGCGTTTGCGTTGTACTCTGTCAAGATTGGAGTCCCAATAAAAATCGGGCTTCCCTTGTTTATATTTGGCAACAAGACGACAATAACCTTGATTCATTGATTTTAGTTTTCTGCCATCAATGATTAAGCTTCTACCCAATGTAGAAACACCAGTTAACCAATTTGTGCCACCGTGGTCAAATGACCATGCTTGAGTGTAATCAAGGTTTGGATTGCCTTCAATTGGTTGTTTTCCATCATCAATTACCCAATCTATCCACAACTCGCCGTAATATGGGCGAATTGTCACTTCTTTTACACAATCAGAATCAATGAATTCTGGTAATAGCAAAGCGATTTCAGTTAACAAATGGGGCTTAGTTTCTCTGCTGATTGATGGATAAAAACAACCGTCTCTGTAAATAAGTGCTTGACGTGGGAAAGTAATTGCTGAAGCGCCTCCTTTTTTCCGGTACTTGGGTAAAGAAGGTTTATCAACTTCTCCCTTGTAATAAGCATTGACCAGCCCGTTGTAAGAGGTGATGGACTCACCTACAGATTTTAGGGTTTGTTGAGATGCCTGTGCAGCAAGAGCTTTGTAGTGTGGATTGTCTTTAAGGACTTTATCTAATTCGGGATAAGTCATAAAACATTTGTATGCCTTCCAACCATGCCTTAGCTCATCACCGCGCCAGTAAGTTGTAAAAGCGTTACCCGACTCTTCTAGCCTTGCAGTCCGGAGTTTGGCGAACATGATAAATCGCGCAATTAATCAAACTATTAGCGTGTTCGCATTGGTCTACCCAAAATGCTCGTTCAATATCTGTAAATCTTGCCCTAACCGGAATTGTTCGGTACAACTTGTCACCACCTCCTGTTTCAGTCTATGAAGGACTGCTTTAACAACACCAATTTTGGGAACATCCAAACAATCACCCACAACTTTAACATTTTGAGGATACTGGATTGATTGCTTGTGGTGCTTTGATTTTACCGTTGGAAACTTAGCGCGACCCCCGAAAAAGTTAGCATAAGCCTTGTTCAGATTGATTGCTACGCACTGTAAAACAGCAGAATAACAATCCTCTTTCAACCAAGGATCTTCTACTTTTAATTGAGGTAAGTAAGCTTTGTAGACGCTTAATTTTAATGACTGTCCAGTTTGTTCATAGTGTTTAATGGAAGCATTTAAGGCATAGTTCCAGTACCACCTTGCACAACCAAACGATTTGGCTAGATTTTCTTGTTGTTCAGTTGTTGGGTAAAGTCTGACCTTAACTGCTTTCAACACTTTTAATCACCTCCTTAATGCATTCATGTTAATATGTTTGAGAATAAAATGAGGAGATTTTATGAAAAATGATTATTTAAGAATTCGGATGAGCAAGCGTAGAATGGTAATCGCTTCGCTTATATGCAACAATCAAAGATACGACAATGACTCACGTTATTGAAGACCTCATTGACTCGTTAGAAATTCCAGAGATAGGCAATTCGTCAGACATCCCACTTTCTCGTTAAACGATGTTTAACATCGGGCGAGGATGCCTTCCTTATTGCCCCGCCATTCATCTCATCGCTCATCTGGGTACAGATAGAGCGAGAGGCTTCTGTCGGAACAAGCTAAAAACACAGATCCCCGACTTCTTACCAGAAGTCGGGGATCTTACAAGGTGAATTTTACGTTTAATTTAGCTACCAAAGCGTGTTAAATAACATGTATTGAAATATAGGACTTTTATTTGATTTTTGAACGACACGCTTGCGGAGGGCAGTGCGAACGCAAAACCCGGATGTAGTGGGCAAAATATAGTAAACACTGCCCACCCTACAATACTACCAAAGCGTGTTAAAAAACATGTATTGAAATATATTCCACTCGTCTCAAACCGAATTATCATCAATCGAAATCGTTTAAGAATGAGTATAAATCGTTATCATATCAGATTAAGTCTGTTTATTCTGACATCTACACTAGTCAACTTGTTTTTTACTGCGTGGCTAAAAGCACAAGCACAGATAAATCCGCCAGGAATAAATCCGCCAGGATCAGATATCCAACGAGGAGTACCACCTACACCCACAATCCCAACACCAGAAAAACTCCCACGCCCAGAAGATTTATTACCGTCTCCTCCTGCAACAACTCCTACGCCTACGACTCCAGAAGCAGTTCCCGGTGAATTTTCAAAAAAAATTAAAGTTGAACGTTTTGTGGTAGTAGGTAGTACCGTCTTTGATGAAAAGAAATTTGCCGAAGTTACCAAAGACTTCACCAACAGACTCATCACCTTTACCGAACTGTTACAGGCTGCTAATGCCATTACCAAACTCTACTTTGATGCAGGCTATATTTCCTCTGGCGCTTTTATACCACGTAATCAAATTTTAAAATTAGAGGGCACTGTAGTCAAAATTCAGGTTGTTGAAGGTAAGTTAGAAACTATCCAAGTCCGGGGTACAAGGCGGCTTAACCCTAACTATGTGCGTAGTCGCCTAGCAATTGCTACAGGCAAACCTTTCAATCAAAATAAATTGGTGGAAGCACTGCAACTGCTACAACGCAATCCACTCATTAAAAATATCTCTGCGGAGTTGGGAGCAGGCTTGCGTCCTGGTACTAGTATCTTAGAAGTGAGGGTTACAGAGGCAAAAACCCGTTCTGTCCAAGCTATACTAGACAACAATCGGGCACCCACTATCGGCAGCTTTCAGCGCCAAATCCGACTTAACGAAGCGAATTTACTGGGACTGGGAGATGGTTTAAGCATTTCTTATGCTAATACCGATGGCAGTGACAGTTGGGATTTTAGCTATACTTTGCCAGTGAATCCCCGCAACGGCACTTTGCAGTTAAACTACAGCACTTCATCCACAAAAGTTATTGAAGAACCCTTTGATATTTTAGATATTAATGGGAATTCCCAAGAGTATGGAATTACCTTTCGTCAGCCTATACTGCAAACCCCAACTCAGGAATTTGCACTGGGGATCACCGCCAATCGTCGGGATAGTGATATTGGTTACTTAGAAGCATTGTTTGGACAACGATTTCCTTATCCTTCACCGGGTGCGGAAGAAGATGGCAAGACTAAAGTATCCGCAGTCCGGTTTTTTCAAGACTGGACACAGCGCAGTGACAGAGAAGTTATTGCAGCGCGATCGCAATTTAGTATAGGTGTTAATGTCTTTGATGCCACGACTAACGCGAGAGATCCAGATAGTGAATTTTTCGCTTGGCGCGGACAAGCACAGTGGGTAAGAGTTTTAGCACCAGAAACCTTATTACTTATACGTGGCGATCTTCAGTTAGCAGACAGAGCCTTACTACCTTCAGAACAAATTGGTGTCGGTGGACAAGCTACAGTACGGGGTTATCGTCAGGATTTGCTTTTAGCCGACAATGGTTTTTTGGGTTCTGTGGAGTTACAGTATCCAATTCTACGCATACCACAGATTCCGGGCGTACTTAAGATTACCCCATTTATTGATTTTGGGACTGCCTGGAATACCTCTAGCGCTGGTAGAACACCTCTTGAGGATCAGACTCTTGTATCAACAGGATTGGGGCTGTTATGGCAGAGCGATCGCCTGACTGCTCGTTTTGATTGGGGTATTCCTCTTGTCTCTGTCTCGTCTGCTGAAAAAGATTCTTGGCAAGAGAACGGACTCTATTTCTCTATTATTTATACTCAACCTTTTTAAGTGAAGAATTATGTCTGTGATTCTGACTTTAGCTACATTATCTCAAATCATGACTCCCGTTCCCTTGACTGCCAATCCTGTTGCCAAAGTTGCTCCACCAGCATTGGTGAGCCAGCAAGATGCGAACAATCAATCATATCAAGTTCGCTTAATCACTTATAAATCCCGAAATACCCCACCCGCCCTATCGGGCACCCTCCCCTTAGCAAGGGGAGGGTTGGGGAGGGGTAACACGAGGACTGCAATGATAACTAATCATCCGAACTTGATATCAGCAAATGCCAAGACACTTTTGCAACAAGGCTTGCAACTTTATCAAGCAGAAAGATTTGCCGATTCTGTTAAGATTTTAAAACAGGCATCTCAGGCATTTCAAGCAGTTGAAGATGGGCTGAACCAAGCTTTAGCATTAAGCTATCTTTCTTTGGCTCACCAACAGTTAGGAGAATTAGCTAATGCTGAAAAAGCGATCGACAACAGCTTGGCACTATTACACAACAAAAATGGTTCCAAAGAGTATTTATCTATCCGCGCTCAAGCTTTAAATACGAAAGGAAAGTTGCTATTAGCACAAGGTAAAGCAGAACAAGCACTGAAAACCTGGGAAGAAGCGACGGTAATCTATAAGCAAATTGGCGATGAAGCGGGTACCACTGGTAGCCAGATTAACCAAGCTCAGGCACTCCAGGCATTAGGATTTTACCGTCGTGCTAATAATACTCTAGATGCTGTAGAACAAAGCACAGACAAGCAATCTGATTCCATCATCAAAGCAACTCGATTGCTGAGTCTCGGTAACACTCTGCGAGTGGTAGGAAATTTAGGCAAGTCACAGCAAGTTTTGATCAAAGGTTTAATCATCGCTCAAAGACAGCAATCAAAACAAAAGGTTGCAGAAATTCAGCTAAGTTTAGGCAACACAGCCCAAGCTTTAGCCAATAATGAAATTGAAGAAGATAAAATTCAAGGATATATTCAAAAGTCTTTAAATTATTATCGTCAAGCGGCAACCACTTCTGAAAAACCCCTGACTCAACTAGAAACACAACTCAATGAACTACGGCTTTTGCGTCTCAGAGTAGACAAATTATTAGACCAACAGCGCAAAATTCAATTGAATTTAGCAGCAGCAGAGAAAAACAAATTGTCAGAAGAAGAAAAAAAACAATTGTTAGAACAAGAGAAAACAATATCACAAGAAACACAAAATAATTTCTCAAATATTTACCAGACATTGTTGCCTCAAATCCAATCTCAAATTTCTACCATTCCACCCAGCCGTAGCAGTATTAACGCTCGCATTAACTTTGCCCAAAGTCTGATGAAACTAAAACAAAAGAACAACACTAGTAACATTTCTTGGCGAGAAATTGCTGAGATAGTTAAAGTTAGTGCTAACCAAGCTCAACAATTACAAGATAACCGCGCCTATTCCCACGCCTTGGGTACTCTCGGCAACTTGTACGAGCAAACCCAACAATGGTCTGAAGCTCAAAATCTCACAGAGCAAGCTGTGAAACTTGCCGAAAGAATTTCTGCCTATGATATTGCCTATCGTTGGCGATGGCAATTAGGTCGTATCCTGAGAGCTAGAGGTGATAATGAAGAAGCTAAAGCTTCCTATACACAAGCAATCAATCACCTCAAGTCCCTACGGAATGATTTAGCTGTAGTTAACCGTGATGTGCAATTTTCTTTTCGAGATGAAGTAGAACCTGTATATCGAGAATATGTGAGTTTTCTTTTAGAAAAAAACTCTAGTGAAGAAAACATTAAGATAGCTATAGAAGTGATTGACTCACTACAAGTAGCAGAGCTAGATAACTTTTTTCGCAGAGCTTGTGTAGATGCCAAAACTGTTCAGCTTGACGAGATTGATAAGACAAACAACACAGTTTTTATTTATCCCTTAATATTGCCTAACCGCTTGGCAGTTATCGCCTCCCTTCCTAATCAAGTCAAGCGCCGTTACACACTTGATTTTCCCAAAGATGAATCTGGTAATTTTATTACTTCAAATAAAATCGAACAAACCATTGAAGAACTGAGTCAAAAACTGTTAAATCGCAACAGTGGGGAATTTTTACCTGATTTACAGAATTTATATAAATGGTTAGTTCAAAACACCTTAGACTCTAATTTAAAAAAAGACACAAATATTGTGTTTGTTTTAGATGGAGCATTACGAAATATTCCAATGGCAGCGCTTTATGATGGAAAACAATTTTTGATTGAAAAAGAATACAATCTTGCTCTAACACCAGGTTTGCAGGTATTACCAAGCATCACTCCTCTGACTGCAGAAAGATTAGAAAGACGAGCAGTCGTTGCTGGAATGAGCGAATTACCTAAAGGGGTTGAACAAAAATATCCGGGAATATTTAATGATTTACCCTATGTCACAGAAGAAGTGAGTGAAATAGCAAAAAAAGTGAAAATTCCTGTTCGACAAACACTACTTAACACTCAATTTACCACAACAACAATCACAGAGGCAGTTAAGTCTTCTAATGCACCTGTAGTACACCTAGCAACTCATGGTCAATTTAGTTCGCAGGCAGAAAATACATTTATTCTGACTTGGAACGGTCAAGTCAATGTTAATGAATTAAAATCTGTACTGAGAACGAGGGAGACAAACCAACAAGAACCAATTGATCTCCTCGTTTTGAGTGCTTGTCAAACAGCTAAAGGAGATAACCGAGCTACTTTAGGAATAGCAGGAGTTGCCATAGAATCAGGAGCGCGTAGTACATTGGCAACTCTTTGGAATGTCAACGATGACACGACTGCGACGGTAATGATTGAGTTTTACGACAATTTGGTTAATAAAAAAATGCCTAAAGCAGAAGCTTTGCGTCAGGCTCAAGTAAATCTCCTGAAAAATTACAGACATCCCTACTTTTGGGCACCCTATATTTTAGTTGGCAACTGGCAATGAAGTTATAAGTAGTTGGACATAATTCAATACGGTTCAGATAAGACCAAAACCCTTATCAGGAAGACAATGTAGAACTCTCGGATGGCGCGTCTCTACACACATGATTTTTTACACATCAACCTTAACTGAACCGTATTGGGACATAATTAATTACACAATGTCATTGCGAATGAAGCGTATCTCCTGCGGAGACGCTACGCGTTGGCGCAGCCTGTCCGCAGGACTTACGCGCAGCGTGTCCCCTTGGGACTCAGCGGAATGAAGCAATCGCAAGGGTTGGAATTGCTTCGCTCCGCTCGCAATGACTGTAAATATTTTTGTCCAGCTACTTATAATGTCCGCTTGAATAATTGTCATTGCGTTGTAACTGGCAATAAATTTCATAGTGGATGCTCCTGAACGTCTTTTAAAATCGAAATGGAGTCTTGAAGTGGGTAGAGAAATTTAAGGAGTTTGGTATGAGCGATCGCCGGGTTGCGGAGATGACACTTGAGACACTCAAAGAGTTTGTAACTGAGATTGTGGATGAGCAGCTAAAGCGTAGACAGCACTTGAAGCAAAATGAGCGCTCTGTGGAAGAAGCCTTAGCAGCGATGGATCGCATTCGTTGGACACCGCCGCCCGATTCACCCACAACGTTGCAACTGCTACGAGAGGATCGTGAACATTAATGGCAGCTTATGTTGTTGATGCCAGTGTAGTCATTCAATATGCGATCGCCGAAGGCGGCTCCTAAAGGAGCATCGCTCAAGCCCAAACCGCAGCAGCCAGGAGCTTAGTGGCTCGAATGTATGGAGGAGATACACTGCATATTCCTGAATTTTGTCTGTTGGAATGCACGAATGTCCTTTGGAAACAGGTTCGGTTTCATGGGTTACCTCCAATAAATGCAGAGCAAATCACTCAGGAATTATTACGCCTACCTTTTCAAGTCGAATCGGTTAGTCATCTTTTACCAAATGCATTAGAGATTGGTTTAACGTATCAGCTTGCAGTGTATGACTCGTTGTACATTGCCCTGGCGCAATACCTGGGGTTGCCATTGATTACGGTTGATGATCGCCAGTCTGTTGCTGCAACAGCAAGTTGTGTTGTGGTGAAGCCAGTGGATGATTTTTCTACTGGGTAATCCTCCGATTAGAATGTCAATGCCCTACGGGCAGGGTGTAAGGGTATACAGCGCTTTTTATTAACTTACAGTTTCTCACCCTTACAAGCGTTGGTGCGAAGATGAATTTTTGTAAAGTTACATCAGGGCGAATTTCTGTAAAAAATGGCAATTTGGGCAGAAAACAAGCACTAATTTGACCAATAAGGGAGTTAGCCGAGATTATTTTCCCGTCTACGCAAATAAATATGGTTTACTTTTAACAGTACCAGCCGCAGTTATCAGTTATCAGTTAATCCCCATCAATTGCCTTAAGGGGATTTGTATAAGGACGCCTTTATGTCTTCACTCTAAGAGTCTCGACATAAAATCTTCATTCTATCTCCACGATTAAAAACGTTCGCATCTTATTAAACAAGATTTTTATCTGATAACTGATAACTGGTAACTGATAACTGATTCGGTCACTGGTACACTGTTGTTGGGCAACTGCTGTTTCCTTGGGGGTGCGATGTCCTTTAGAAATACTCGTTGGTTTTTAGAGATTGCGATGGGGGGTGCGATCGGCGCAGCCGTGTCGCTGACATTCGCTTTGGGGGCAAATTCTGCTTCTGCCCAAATTACTCCTGATAACAGTCTCGGTGCAGAAAGTTCTGTCGTCACTCCCAATGTCCAAATCAAAGACATTCCTAGCGACAGGATTGATGGGGGCGCAATTCGTGGAGCGAACCTGTTTCACAGTTTTCAGGAATTTAATGTAAACGCTGATAGAGGAGCTTATTTTTCCAATCCGGCGGGGATTGCAAACATACTTACCAGAGTGACTGGGGGTAATTTCTCAAACATTCAGGGTATTTTGGGTGTGTTGGGCAATGCTAATCTGTTTTTGATCAACCCCAATGGGATTATCTTTGGACCAAATGCTCGGTTGGATGTGGGTGGTTCCTTTGTGGGAACGACAGCCAATGCGATTCAATTTGGTAATCAAGGTTTTTTCAGTGCAACGAATCCAAATAATCCTGCACTGCTAACGGTAAATCCTTCAGCTTTATTTTTCAATCAAATAGCAGCTGCTGCACGAATTGAAAATTACTCAGTTGCCGACGCTGGTTTAAATCCATCTTCTAGCTTTACAGCAAGAGGTTTACGTGTACTAGATGGTAAGAGTTTACTGCTGGTAGGCGGTGATATCAAGATGGATGGTGGAGGGATGGATGGTGGAGGTTTGTATGCTTTTGGTGGGCGAGTCGAGTTAGGTGGGTTAGCAAGTGCGGGAACAGTTGGGCTGAATGCAGATGGCAATAATCTGAGTTTGAGTTTTCCCGATAATGTAGAAAGAAGTAATGTTTCCCTGAGCAATGGCGCTCAAGTAAATGTTCGTGCTGGTGATGGTGGAAGTATCGCGGTTAATGCCCGGAATTTAGAGATGACGGGAGAGAGTGGACTGTTTGCAGGAATAGGGAGAGGACTGGGTTCTGATAATAGTAAGGCAGGAAATATTTCCGTTAATGCTCAAGGCACACTAAATCTTAAGGATAGTAATATTAGTAATTCGGTCCAACCGCGGGCAACAGGACAGGCTGGCGACATCAACATCAATACTGGCTCCCTGACTCTAAGCAATGGCGCTGAACTGCGTACCAGCACCTATGGAAGCGGAAAGGCGGGTAATGTAAATATTAATGCCCGTGAGAGGATTGACTTTGATCGGGGTTTTGTATTTAGCACTTTGCAACAGGGAGCCAGTGGTAAGAGTGGCGACATCATCATCAATACTGGCTCGCTGGCTTTAATCAATGGCGCTGAACTGGTTGCCACTTCTTATGGACAAGGAGATGCGGGCAATGTGAATATTGATGCTCGCGATACAGTCTCGTTTGATGGGTTTAATAAGGTAGACGACGGAACCCCCAGTGGAGCATTCAGCAATGTGGAATCACCAAACGCAGTGGGCAACGGTGGCGTCATCAACATCAATACTGGCTCGCTTTCTCTAAGCAATGGTGCTGTAGTCAATGCCAGAACCTATGGGCAGGGGAATGCGGGCGATGTGAATATTAATGCTCGCGATACAGTTTCCTTTGATCGTAGTAGTTATGCACTCAGTTCAGTGGAATCAACGGGGGTGGGTAAGGGCGGTGACATCACCATCACTACTGGATCGCTGGCTTTAACCAATGGCGGTGAACTGATTGCCACCACCTACGGACGTGGAGATGCGGGCAATGTGAATATTTATGCTCGCGATACAGTCTCGTTTGATGGGGTAGACCGTAGAACCCCTAGTGGAGCATTCAGCAATGTGCTATTACCAAACGCAGTGGGCAACGGTGGCGTCATCAACATCACTACTGGCTCGCTTTATCTAAGCAATGGTGCTGTAGTCAATGCCAGAACCTATGGGCAGGGGAATGCGGGCGATGTGAATATTAATGCTCGCGATACAGTTTCCTTTGATCGTAGTAGTTATGCACTCAGTTCAGTGGAATCAACGGGGGTGGGTAAGGGCGGTGACATCACCATCACTACTGGATCGCTGGCTTTAACCAATGGCGGTGAACTGATTGCCACCACCTACGGACGTGGAGATGCGGGCAATGTGAATATTTATGCTCGCGATACAGTCTCGTTTGATGGGGTAGACCGTAGAACCCCTAGTGGAGCATTCAGCAATGTGCTATTACCAAACGCAGTGGGCAACGGTGGCGTCATCAACATCACTACTGGCTCGCTTTATCTAAGCAATGGTGCTGTAGTCAATGCCAGAACCTATGGGCAGGGGAATGCGGGCGATGTGAATATTAATGCTCGCGATACAGTTTCCTTTGATCGTAGTAGTTATGCACTCAGTTCAGTGGAATCAACGGGGGTGGGTAAAGGCGGGGACATCACAATTACCACTGGGTTGCTTGAGGTACTTAATCGCGCTGAATTAAGTGCTAAAAGTGAAGCGAATAATAACGCAGCTGGTAATATAGACGTTAAAGCAAACTCTATCCGTCTTGACCAAGGCACTATCAGCGCTGATACCACAGCCGGGGAGGGGAATATCAACCTGCGCTCTAGAGATTTGATATTATTTCGTGGTAGCAACATCACCACCAACGCCACCGGAACCAATGTCATCGGTGGCAACATCAATATTAACACCGACGTTTTAGCTGCTGTAGAAAAGAGCAATATCAGTGCCAATTCTGCTGATGCCAGAGGAGGTCAAGTAATTATTAATACTCAAGGAGTTTTTCGCTCTCCCGATAGTACTATCACAGCCAGAGGGGCAAATCCTCAGTTAAATGGCATAGTACAAATCAACACTCCCGATATTGACCCCAGTAACGGTTTAGTCTCCCTACCCGTAGATGTACTTGACCCCTCCAAGCAAATCGCCCAAGGTTGTTCTGCTTTTGATCAAGCAAATGCGAGTGACTTTAAAGTAACTGGACGCGGTGGTTTACCTCCCAGTCCTGATGAGACTCTCAGTAGTGATGCGGTCTGGGAAGATACTCGTTTAGGTGCGACGACAGCACAGCGACTAGATTCTAAAACTACGGCAACAAAACCCAAGTCTGAATCTGATACAATTGAAATTATACCTGCTACGGGTTGGGTATTCAACGGTAAAGGCGAAGTGATACTGGTTTCCCACACACCCAATGCTACTGCAGAAAATTTGGCTGCTTCTTCCCAATCATGTCATCTTCGTTAAACCAGTGAACAGTAGACCTCTTGCAAAAATGCTTGAATTGTCATGTTGAGCGGAGCGAAACATCTCTGGAGATTCTGAGTCCCTTCGGGACACGCTGCGCGAACGCTACACTGCGTTTCGTATGCGCTAAGGCGCACGCTACGCGAACAGAATGACATTCACGTTTTTTGACTTTTGCAAGAAGTCTAGTGAACAGTGAACAGTTATCAAGCAATTGATAACTGATAACTGATAACTGATAACTGATAACTGATAACTGTTAAAGACTTTCTAAACTGTTTAATACCTCTGTAGCCGACTGATATCTTAAATTGCAGTTTTGATTCACCATTCTATTTAATACCGCAGCAAATTTGTCACTGATTTCTGTTAAATTGTACCAATTCTGCAAGGTACCATCTTGCCGAGATATAACCACCCTTAAAGTATTTGAGTCTCTTTGGAACGCTTTAGGATGTCTCCCTGTTAAGGCTTGAATAGCCAGTATTCCCAACGCATAAATATCGCTGTTTAGTCTTGGTTGTCCGTTCGTTTGTTCGAGAGGCATATAACTAGGAGTACCAATTGCGATCGTATTATTTGGCTGGTGAGCTTGAATCTGCTTGACGGCACCAAAATCAATTAAAATAATCCGTCCATCACTTTCTCGCCTGATTAAATTACTAGGTTTGATATCTCGATGGATGACATTATAACCGTGAACAAAAACAAGTATCAGCAAAACTTCTTTGAGTAGAGATACAACATCAGCTTCTGCAAACTTTTTATTAGGAGTAATCTCTTTTTCAAGGGAATGCCCTTTGATAAATTCTTGAATTAAATAAAATTCTTGATTTTCTTCAAAATAAGCCAATAATTGAGGAATCTGGTCATGCTGACCCAGAACTTCTAAAATTTCTGCTTCAGTGTTGAAAAGTCGTCTAGCAACACTTAAAAAATCTTCTTCTTGATGAGCGGGTCGTAATTGCTTGACCACACATAGAGGATGACTAGGACGCTGAGTATCTTGAGCTAAATAAGTATAACTAAATCCTCCATGACCTAGAGATTCGATGATTCTGTAACGTCTTTTCAGCAGGTGCGTCTGGGAGGGAATTTGAGATGGTGTTGTTAGACCTGAGGAATTGCTCCTCTGGCTTATAAATGCTTGCAGTTGGATAATGGCTTCTTCTTGCTGCTGAACCTGTTGTGCTATTTTTTCTTTCTCTTGCTTACTCTGATATACGGTGTAACCAAGAACGCTACCAGCTGCTAACACCAACCCCAGTGCTGGCGAGACGACTGGAATCCATCCTGCTTGGGTAAAAATAAAAAAGTTACCAGCAAATAATACTGCAAGACCTGTTCCACCGACAATTGCTAGATATAGAGGATGCTGAATGCGTGACGCAATTATACCTCCAGTTAAACTCCATACTAATACCCAAACCACTTCACCCGATTCAGGCAAAAACCAAAACAGAGGCTGTTTGTCGAGAACAGCGCTAAGAATTTGACTGACACTTTGGGCATGAATCTCCACTCCCGCCATTCTACCGGATGTGTCTGACTTGCCAGTGCTATAGGGTGTATTGAAAATATCCTTTAAACTGGCTGCGGTTGTACCAATTAAGATGATGCGGTCTTTCACTGAATCACGATTAACTTTATCCTCAAGCACCTGTGTTAGAGTAACTTTTTCAGCTACCCGAGAAGAACGGTAGTTGAGGATAATTTGGTAACCACCAGTATCTATCTTTTGATAACCACCAGAATCACTTTCTAGACGTTTAAATACAGTCTTGCCAAGTTGCAACTCTTTGTTGATAATAGGTGGCGGTTGGATGCCTTCAGCTCGCAAGTATTTTAGTGCTAGTTGTAAACTTAAGGAATTTTCTGCTGCACAATCGTCATTTGCTGCTGAGGACAATAACAGTAGATTGCGACGTATTGTGCCATCAGAATCTTCTACAACATCGATAAATCCGACTCTCGATGGCTCAATTCCCTCGGGAGGAGATACTCCAGACTCATTATCACGATGTTTGCAAATTGGAATAATAATATCGCTCTGTTGCAAACGTTTCAATAACTGGTTGTGACCAGGTTCAATCGGCAAGTCACGATAAATGTCAAGACCAATTGCTCGCGGTTGATATTGCTCAAGTTTACCCAAGAGATTGTCGAGAACTTGCCCCGATAAACGGTCTGAAGTGGGCGATTTCCATTTTTTGATGTCATCTTCTGTGACTGCAACAATCAACAGGCGGGAATCTGAACCAGAATCTGCTCGCATTTGCATCATCTGGTCAAAAAGCCTAATTTCTAATGGTTCTAACACTCCTAGTCGTTGAACGGCAAACAGTAAACCTGTGACAATTATGCTAGAGAAAACTGTTGATAATGTGAAGAAATTTTTCATAAAGCTTGCTGTCGAGAATAAAATTATAGTATAGGACTCCTCCGCAGATTTTTGAACGACACGTAAGGTGGGCAGTGCTTAGCAAAACCCGGATGTAGTGGGCAAAATACGGTAAGCACTGCCCACCCTACAATACTTAAGATTTTTCATAAATCCTGTGCGGATTGCTATAGTTATCACTTGAGTGAAATACAATATCTTAGATCTTGCACCTATCCATATAAGCCTGGGCTTAGTCAAAAACAGCGCAATAAAGTTACATGATTTTGTATTAACTTTTCTCAAGAAAATAAGGGCTTTAGGCTTCGTATTGAATATGAAAATACATCAATTTTTCTTGGTGCAAGATGTGCTCCTTCCATAGACAGCGATCGCCAAAGCAAGCCAAGTGAATTCTGAAATTGACCACAGCATCGCTCTGCTGCTCTTAATGGTAGTTCAAATTTGCACATCCTTTTCCTATCCTAGAGTTTTTGAACAGTGCAGATAGTAGATGGGTTAACTGCAATGATTTTCCTCATACTCAACTCACAGATCCCGCCTTGCGTTGCGTCCAATGTATGAACTGCTCTGGTGATTTGGTAAGTCCCACTATTGTGAGTACCAAAACCAGAAAGGGTGATATTATTTCCAGCAACAAACTGTGAGTTTCCCTCGGTGACTAGGTGTGCAGTGTGGTAATGTCCGTTGAGTTCAATGAGTGCGCCTTCAAGCCGCAATCGCGCCGCCGTCAAGTCCTCCTGATACCCTTGTGTCTGCAAGTCAGCAACTTCTTGATTAGTGCTAGGAATTCGCGGATCAACAGCTGTCATCAGATACCCGTCAGTCCTGTCAGTCCCGACTGAACCGCCGCCAGGAACAAACACCATTGACTTAATCTCGATGGTACGCTTTACACCGTCGTAGTTTCTGGTGAATTCGCCTTGTTGAATGAGTGAAGCAGGTGTTAGGGTTGCGATCGCAGCCGCACTATAATTAAATTCATGAGACGTATTACTAAGTAGCCAAATACCTTAACAAATCACTTATTTCTCAACTTTTCGCTCCCAATCTTCTACCCATTCCTCCAATTTCTCTCTTAACAAGGACTGCCACCCTGGTATTGCTTTTATCCTTTCTCTTAATCCTGGCTTAACCTTTAGTTGAAATGGTGTTTTGTCTAACGCTTTGTCTCCCTCTGGTTGAAATTTTGGAAAAGGCATTGTTAATTTGCTTTGTTACTGGTATACTAGTTGTTATAACAAAAAGACAATCGTCAGACAACCAATGTACTCTTTAAAGCTAGAACTAAAACTTAATAATAAGGAAAGAAGTAAACTAGCTGGATGTGCTGGGTTTTCTAGATTTGTCTATAACTTTGGCTTATCCTTGCTTACAAATTCTTGGGACTTTGAAGGAATAAAAGCATCCAACTCTAAACGACTAGCAGCAATAGAGAAAGTTTTTACTAACTACGTAAAAACTAATCCAGATTACGTATGGATGCAGCAATATCCTTCAGCCATCTACTCAAACGCTCTACGAAACTTAGCAAAAGCTTTTGAAAAATGGCGTAAACAAGAATCTGGTTTTCCGCAAATGAAAACCAAAAAGAAAGGAGACAGTTTTACTGTTCTGAAAAAATCAGGTGTGTATCCGACGGCATGTGAGCCAATGCTGCCTTTTACAAACAGGCAAGTATTGCAGCCTGGGAAAAGAATTACAATACCAGGGTTGGGAGAATTTAGACTAAAGCAACCAATACCATTTTTGTGTTCTAGTCAATCTTTTACGATTTCTAGAATTGCTGATAAGTGGTTTGTTTCTTTTAGTTTAGATGTTGAAAAAGTTCCTCCAGTGATTCATGAAGTTGAGTCTGTTGGAATCGACTTAGGTATCAAAACATTTTGCACTTTCAGCGATGGTTCAACTATAGAAACGCCTAGTAGCTTAAAAAAAGCGAAAACCAAGCTAAATAAGCAACAGTGGCGCAATCGTAAAAAGCAGCTTGGAAACCGTCGCAAAGGTATTAAAGCATCAAAAAATGCAAAACAATACTTTGGTCAACTAGCAAAATCTCACGCTCACATTACCAATATCCGTAAAGACTTTCTACAAAAAACTACGACTGAGATTAGCCGAAAATACTACCGTATTAGGATAGAGGATTTGAACGTATCAGGGATGATTGCCAATAACAAACTATCAGAAGCGATTTCTAATTTAGGTTTGTATGAGTTTCGCAGAATGCTGACTTACAAGTCAGCATTTTACGGAACAAAACTAGAGATAGTTAATAGGTGGTTTCCAAGTTCAAAAACCTGTTCTAGTTGCGGTAGTGTTCAACCGATGCCTTTGTCAGAAAGAGTTTATAGATGTGGAGCGTGCGGTCATGTTCAATGCCGTGACTTGAACGCGGCAATAAATTTGAACAATGCCCCAAAGTCAAAAATACGTGCGGCAAGCGCGGAATCAACGCCTGTGGACAGGAAAGGAGCCGTCTCCCCTGGTAGAAGCAGGAAGCAAACATCAAAAGTTTAAGTTATGCGACTTGAGCGATTTGTGTAAGTTTTGTGTTGCACAAACCATCCTAAGCGACATTAGTTTGCAAAAAACGACATTAATTTACGAATCGCGACCTTTAATTTGCGAATATACAACAGATTTTGTCGATTAACTAATTATTTGTCGTCTTAACAAATTAATGTCGCCCAAATCTTCAAGACTATAATCCTTATGTATCAAAGGTTATAGCCTTTTGAACTTATATTGGCTATCATCAAATATTTAACTAATTAAGTGTCGTCTTTTAATTAATTAACATTTTAAATGTCGTTTTTTCAAAAAACACCTTTCCAAATTTTTCTTTTGCTCATAACAAAATAACTGTCGTCTTTTGGAAGTGAGTGAAAAATATAAAATTAAATGTCGCTTTTTGGAACAAAGTAGTATGATATTTATTAGGCAATAGTAGCTATGTAACAACAAAAACATAGTTAGATTGAAGTCTTCTTTTTTGTCTCTAGCTACGAAGTCATTACCCTTGCTGCGATTAAATTTAGACGCAAGCTAATTTCGCTCTTAGACTTGCTGTACCGTATTGCCTAACCAACTAGTTTCAAGCGATGAAGTTTGTTTATGGGTGAAACGCTAAACTCCAACGAGGTTGATGAATCTTTAGTTTTGTACGACGGTTCGGATGAGGTTGATGAAATTTCCGAGAGTGAGGATACAAAACAAAACAATGTAATTGTGACCGAACTCTCAGAGGAAGCCAAGCTGAGAATGGAGGTACTGCAAAGTCTTATTGAGCCGTGCGATCGCAAAACCTACGGAATTAAATTAAAGCAAGCCGCAGAAAAACTTGGCAAGACGGTTCGGACGGTACAGCGACTCGTCAAAAAATATCAAGAACAGGGGTTATCAGGCGTTACTGAAGTCGAACGTTCTGACAAAGGTGGCTATCGGATTGATGATGATTGGCAAGATTTTATCGTCAAAACTTATAAAGAAGGTAACAAGGGCGGTAGAAAAATGACACCGGCCCAAGTCGCAATTCGAGTTCAGGTTAGAGCCGGACAGCTAGGTTTAGAGAAATATCCCTGCCATATGACGGTTTATCGCGTTCTTAACCCGATTATTGAACGTAAAGAGCAGAAGCAGAAGGTAAGAAATATTGGTTGGCGTGGATCGAGAGTTTCCCATCAAACTCGTGATGGTCAGACGCTCGATGTACATCATAGTAACCATGTTTGGCAGTGCGACCATACAAAATTGGATGTCATGCTAGTTGACCAGTACGGTGAAACTTTGGCACGTCCTTGGTTGACAAAAATTACAGATAGCTATTCGCGCTGCATTATGGGCATCCATTTAGGTTTTGATGCACCTAGTTCTCTGGTAGTCGCCTTAGCTATGCGTCATGCGATGTTACGCAAGCAGTATAGTTCGGAATATAAACTTCATTGCGAGTGGGGAACTTACGGGGTTCCAGAAAACCTATTTACTGATGGCGGGAAGGATTTTCGCTCCGAGCATTTGAAGCAAATTGGTTTTCAACTTGGTTTTGAGTGCCATTTACGCGATCGCCCACCAGAAGGTGGAATTGAAGAACGTGGATTTGGGACTATCAACACCGATTTTTTGTCAGGATTTTACGGTTATCTAGGTTCAAATGTACAAGAGCGTGCAGAAGGAGCAGAAGAGGAAGCTTGTATTACTCTGCGAGAATTACATCTATTAATAGTGCGTTACATCGTTGATAACTACAATCAGCGAATTGATGCTCGCAGTGGAAACCAAACCAGGTTTCAACGCTGGGAAGCGGGATTACCTGCACTGCCGAATTTGGTCAATGAGCGAGAGTTGGATATCTGCCTGATGAAAAAGACCCGCCGCAGTATCTACAAAGGCGGATATGTAAGCTTTGAAAACATTATGTATCGGGGAGATTATTTATCAGCTTATGCAGGAGAAAGTGTGTTGCTGCGATATGACCCTAGAGACATATCAACTGTGTTCGTGTACCGCCAAGATTCGGGCAAGGAAGTGCTACTGTCTCAAGCTCATGCGATTGACTTAGAAACTGAGCAGATTTCCTTAGAGGAGACAAAAGCTGCAAGTCGGAAAATCCGGAATGCAGGCAAGCAATTAAGTAATAAATCAATCCTGGCAGAAGTGCAGGATAGAGACACTTTTATTAAGCAAAAGAAAAAGAGTCACAAGGAACGCAAGAAAGAAGAACAAGCTCAGGTGAATTTTGTAAAACCACCTCAAACTAACGAGCCAGTAGAAACTGTAGAAGAAATACCTCAACCTCAAAAGCGTCGCCCCAGAGTATTTGACTACGAGCAACTTCGCAAAGACTACGATGATTAATCTGGTTGAGGTTTCTGGTTTATCGATTTTGAACGCATTTTATATTTGAGAAACCACTAATTATGGCAGAAGATTATTTGCGCAAGTGGGTACAGAATTTATGGGGAGATGACCCGATACCGGAAGAATTACTGCCGATAATTGAACGGCTAATTACTCCTAGTGTTGTCGAACTTGAGCATATCCAAAAAATTCATGACTGGTTAGACAGTTTACGACTTTCTAAACAATGCGGTCGAATTGTTGCACCACCACGAGCAGGTAAGTCGGTGACTTGTGATGTGTATAAACTTCTGAATAAGCCGCAGAAAAGAACAGGAAAGCGCGATATTGTACCCGTCTTGTATATGCAAGTGCCTGGAGAGTGTTCGGCTGGGGAGTTGCTAACTTTAATACTTGAAAGTTTAAAATATGATGCGATTTCTGGAAAGCTTACAGACCTGAGACGGCGAGTATTAAGGCTTTTAAAGGAGTCCAAAGTTGAGATGCTGGTTATCGATGAAGCAAATTTTCTGAAGTTAAATACTTTTAGTGAAATTGCCCGCATTTATGATTTATTGAAAATTTCAATTGTTCTTGTGGGGACAGATGGTCTGGATAATCTCATTAAAAAAGAGCCATATATTCACGATAGATTTATAGAATGTTATAGATTACCATTAGTATCAGAAAAGAAATTCCCTGAATTTGTACAAATTTGGGAAGATGAAGTTTTGTGTTTACCTGTACCATCGAACTTAACAAAACGTGAAACTTTAATGCCGCTATATCAAAAAACAAGTGGGAAAATTGGTTTGGTAGATAGGGTATTAAGAAGGGCTGCGATTTTATCCTTGAGAAAAGGTTTGAAAAACATTGATAAGGCTACTTTGGATGAGGTTTTGGAGTGGTTTGAGTAATGGAAATACCTGCGGAACAACCACGATTTTTTCAAGTAGAGCCGCTCGAAGGGGAAAGCTTAAGTCATTTTTTGGGTCGTTTTCGTCGGGAAAATTATTTAACTGCAACTCAATTAGGTAAATTAACGGGAATTGGTGCAGTTATTTCACGCTGGGAGAAGTTTTATTTGAATCCATTTCCGACACCGCAGGAGTTAGAAGCGTTGGCTGCTGTGGTGGAAGTTAAAGTTGACAGATTAATCGAGATGCTTCCACCAAGAGGTGTGACGATGAAACCAAGACCTATTCGATTGTGTAGTGCTTGTTATCAGGAGTCACCCTGTCACCGCGTCGAGTGGCAGTTTAAGGATGTCATGGTATGCGATTGCCTTCGGCACTGCCCCTTGAACAATCGCCACCAGCTGGCTTTGTTAACAAAATGCACTAACTGTGAGACACCGTTCCCGATTCCTGCAGATTGGGTGCAAGGAGAATGTCCGCATTGTTTTTTACCTTTTACAAAAATGGCAAGGCGTCAGAAGCGCTATTGACAAAAACACCAAACAAGAAAGAGACATGATATTTAACTACGTCTCTAGTGGTCTGTCAAACCTAAATTTGTGAGTTTATGAGAAGAACGCAGAACGGCAGTTGACTGGGCAACAGAAATTAGGCGCTTACTTGAGGACGACTATGCCGATAGCGACAAAGTTATTTTGGTGTGTAACCAGCTCAACATTCACAAACTTTCCTCACTCTATGAAGCGTTTGAGTTTACCACTGCTCGTCGTTTAGTAGAACGATTGGAAATCCACCATACCCCTCAACATGGTAGTTGGCTCAATATTGCTGAGAATGAACTCTCCGCATTGACTCGACAATGTCTGGATCGCCGGACTCCAGAACGCGAAATTTTAGAACGAGAAACAACGGCTTGGTAAATTGAGCGCAATCCGTTTGCAAAAGTCGGTGGATTGGCAATTTTCAACCGCAGATGCCCGCATCCGTCTCAAGCGTCTTTACCCACAAATAGAAAATTGACAGACCACTAGGGCGTGTTTAAAATTCGATAAAATGGTTGAAAATACTAAAAATTAACGAATTTAGCATTTACCTATGATTCTTCCACCGCAGTGTCCAGGCGACTTGACAGAGCGACAATGGAAACGATTAACAGTTCCAGGACTTACGCAACTGGCACAGTGCGATTGGCTCCGCCAGTGCCCCTTGGGCAATCGCTCTCTATTAGTACATAAGTATTATTAACGGGGAACGTCCAAAGAGGTTGTTGCTCAAATTAGCTGGAAACAGAAGAAGCCCCACATCTGACCTGTACTCAGGCAGTGTGGGATGAATTCTGGGCAATGACGAATTGACCAACGAGCGGCATTGAACGCAGTTCAATCAGCAATGTTGGTCGATGAGGAATTGTCATTCTCCGGTCGATCTTGTGATTCAATGTAGTGCTTCAAGGTCGAGATGGTAACGCCGCCACAACTAGCAACGAAATACGACCCATTCCAAAAAACATTTTTGGTGTAGAAATGACTCAGGTGTTCTGTAAATTCTTGCCTGAGCCTGCGAGAAGTTGTTGATTTGATATTTCCTACCAACGTGCTTAATTGTAAATCTGGATGGTACTGAAACAGCACGTGTACGTGGTCAGACTCACCATTAAACTCAACCAGTTTGCAATCCCATTTAACCAACAGGTCTTCAAGAATAACGTGTAATCGCTGCAACATCTCACTATTAATAGCTTTGCGGCGATACTTCGTTGTCAAAACCAAATGTATTTTCAGGTCACTGACTGACCTACCAATGGATGCCAAAATCATTTTTCACATATTTTTCAGGAACTCAACTACAATCAGTGTAGTCTATAATAATAACAGTGCCAAATTCTTAAGAAGGTGAGTCCTTTTGTTGCTTAATTACCAGTATCGCGCTTACCCAAACACCAATCAAAAACTAGAACTGAATACTTGGTTGAGAGTTTGCCGATACTGGTACAATAAACAACTGGGAGACAGATTTGATTGGTGGGAGAATAACCGCAGCAGGATTGATGCTTGTCCTTTGGTATGTTCATTGCCAGAATTGCGAGATAATCCAGATTTTTATTCCCAGAAAAAGCAGCTACCGATTATTAAAGAAGACCTGCTAAAGGTTGGTTATTCTGGAGAATTGCTGGATTTTACTCGCGTTCCATCACAGACGTTGCAAGATGTTTCTAAACGGGTAGATTTGGCTTTCTCTCGTTTTCTCAAAGGGGGCAGTAATGGAAATCGGAGCGGGAAACCACGTTTCAAAAACGCTGCACGTTACCGCACGATGAGAATTGAGGGTCAAGCCATTACTGTTGAGCGGATTGAAAAAGATTGGTTGTTCCTGTCTTTCTCAAAGCTACAAGGTTGGATAAAAGTACGTTTACACCGTCCTTTACCTGATGGTTTTGTGTTGAAGAATGCACTGTTAACAAGCAAATCTGACGGATGGTACATCACCATATGCCTTGAAGATCCAAACGTACCTGTTTTTAAGCCAGATGAGATAGTACCAACTTGGGACAACACTCTAGGTTTGGATGCAGTACTTCATGAACAAGATTATCTAGCAACCTCAGAAAATACCAAACTGCCAGCATTAAAGTCTTTCAGAAAAGCAGAGAAACGACTAGCCAAAATATCCAACCGCAAATCTACCAAGAAAAAAGGTAGTAGAGCGCGACGCAAGTTGGCTAAACGTGAAGCTAGACAGCATCAACGCATTGCTAGAGCTAGGATTGACCACGCATTTAAAACTGCTCACGCACTAATACGCACTAATAAAAAAGTTTTTGTATATGAAGATTTAAATCTGAAAGCTCTGTCTAAACGGAACAAAGCCAAGCAGGATGAGGACGGTAAATATTTACCCAATGGTCAGTCGCGCAAGTCCGGATTAAACAAGTCCTGGAACGACGCTGCTTTTGGACAGTTTTTCACAATCCTAGAATACATAGCTGGAAAAGCTGGGGCTAGGACAATAGCAGTAAAACCTGCATACACGTCTCAATTACTCGCGTACCGAGATGAATTTATCTTCACTGACTGCGGTATCCGCGAATATTGGGACAACAAAGAATCGCTTTGGGTTGACCGTGATGTTAACGCATCCATCAACGTAAAGCGCGTTGGGCTGGGACTATTCCCAACGATAAAACGCCGTAAAGGGAATCCTGTAGTGGGTGACTCTACTACTAATAGTACCTCTAAGGAAGTTCTGGCAACATTAAGAATGTACCAGAAGCCTACACCGACCTGTAATCAGGCGGTGTAGGTAGTTCACTATTAGCAATTTATCAAATCAAGCATGGATTACTATCAAATTATTTAGTTCAACAACTCAAACGTCCGGACGTTCCCATGTTTATCGTTTAGTTGTTGGGCGCTCGGCGCAGCGTAGCTGCGCCATCGCTTGTGACAGTTGCGTAAGTCCTGAGTTCTCAAAAAGTGAGTGATCGTAGCTTTTATTTAGGCTGTGTACAAACTGGAGATATTGAATGGCAAGATTTGTAATGGCTAACAGGATCGCTGGAAAGTTTAAGAACGCAGAAAAGGTAGCATCACGTCAAAGTTTAGATTTTACCTTTGAAACAGAGTTTTCGCATAGGGTTAATCTAATTAGTGATATCAATGCTAAACAACCTGATACACGTCGAATTGTGGTGTTTGATGCCGAACCAAACGAAATGGCTGTAATAGCTAATAATTTGCCGCCTGAGGTTATTTTGGAACCTGAGATACTTCATTATCCAACAGAAACAAGATTTCATTCCGCGTGGATACCATTCGTCACGACAGAAGAAAATGCAGCAGATGCTGGCAATGGACAAACCCTAACAGTTCATGTCAAAGGTAATGGTCAAGGCGTGGAAGGTGCAGAGCTTATTCTTCTTTTGCGTAACGCATTTGGAGCCACTGATTCCATCGAAGTGAAACAAAAAACACCTGCATCCGGTAGCGTCACCTTTTCTTATAACTTTTCATGGATACCCACAGCATTATTTATTTATCCATCTGGTAAATTTTGGAGCTATGTAGTACGGGGACCAAAAAATCAAATAGAGATTGATCTTCCCGCACTACCTGAAGGACCGCTTGGTTGGTGGCATCAGGTTTTAGGGATAGAACAATACTCACAGGAACGTGGGCATGGTACCCGTATAGGAGTCATTGATACTGGCGTTGGTCCACATTCACATTTAAGTCATGTTAAATGTGTTGGTGCGTTTATCGGTGGGAACATAGACCCATTAGGGAACGAAGATGTGGGTTCGCACGGAACCCATGTCTGCGGAATTATTGGAGCACGTCCACCTCAATCTTCAAAAACTTTTGCTGGAATTGCACCAGGTGCAGAGCTTTTTTGTGGGCGAGTGTTTCCTGCAAATGGAAAAGCAAATCAGGCGGACATTGCTAATGCGATCGACTGTCTTTCGCGAGATAATCAAGTTGACTTAATTAATTTGAGCCTTGGTGCTGACAAACGTTCTGAGATAGAGCGTGACGCCATCATTGATGCTTTACGAAGAGGAACATTATGCATCTGTTCGGCAGGAAATAGCGCAGCAAGAGTGATCTATCCTGCTGCTTTCGATGAGACTATAGCTGTGTCTGCTTTAGGTTTGGAGGGATGGGGACCCGATGGTACACTAGCCTCAATTCGTTATCCAACAGAAAAGAAAAAGTATGGCAAGCATAACCTTTATCTGAGTGATTTTAGTTGCTTTGGTCCTGAAATAACTTGTTGTGCTCCAGGAGTAGGAATAATATCAACCGTTCCTGAAAGATATGGTTTACTTACTCCAAATGCTGCTATGGATGGGACTTCTATGGCTAGCCCAATTATTTGTGCTGCATTAGCAGTTATCCTGTCAGCTACACCAGACTATCTTAGTCTGCCAAGAGATTCGTCTCGCTCTAGTAAAGCACGTGACTTACTTAGGTCAAATTGTCGAGATTTGGGATTAAATCTACATTATCAAGGACACGGGATTTTAGAAATACCGAGATAGTATCAGAAGACATCTAAATTTCACCTCCCTGGTTGGCGCGCTTTATGCTACCAGCTAAGGAGGTTAAACTACTAATCTGTTTAATTTAAATTAATCAAATTCATTAAGATACGTAAAGGGCTTCAATTTCTATTTTCAAGCCCTTTCTCGCCAACTTATTAATTTACCTATAATTGTAAGCACGTCTCTATCTAAACAACAACAGGTGTTGGTTTATGAGGGATTACTTCTTCTATATAAAACTGCTTCCCAAACTGCTTACGAATCTCATTAATTGCTGGGGGAGTAGCCTGAATATACAAGCGGGGTGGCATACCTTTAATAACAGAAACTCCCTGTATCTGTTTTAAAGACTTTGTCCAGTCAGATGGCACCTTATCAATAAATTGTCTCTTAGGAGCAATGATATAATCTTGACAGTCTATCATGTTAACCTCTTATCATACTTCTTCAAGAGTTTTGGAGATAGCTAAATTAAATAGTCTTTTTAGCTTAGTTTTTTCCTTAACTGATCGAACTACTTGAGGTGTTATACTATTTGTCAAGCTAATAGTTTAGAAAGAGTATAAACTACTGATTTGACCTACCTCAAAATCTCCAACAATTGCTCAGCCCTAAAAATTGTATGAATGTAAGCGTACAGCAAACCTACAATAATCAATAGCAAGCATTTGTTTTAGAAAAGCTTATTAGATTTCATTGATGGACATCAAAAGATATTTAATAAGTATTGAAGTACACAATTAAGTAAATCTTAATTGTAGCTTAAGTTAATTCAATACTTTCAATGAAATACAATTAGCTTTTTGCATTATTTTGCTTGATGTTTGATTTGCTGATCATAACTATGTGACTGAGACTTACAATTCCATCAGACTCTAAAATTCACATACTTTGGTACAAGAAACACGTTAAACTTATGTTAAAGTTATGTAAGACTTGTGTAAAAGTTGCGTTCATTTATGGTAAGGTCACTCCGGGCATCAGAAGCAGGGATTAAAAAAGCTGAGGAAGCATTTAAACTCAAGGGGTGGACGCAGGATTATTTAGCAGGAGGCGCAGGTTGTACTCGTCAAGTTGTGATTAAGTTCTTTGCCAAACGACCTGTTGAAAAGCGGTTGTTCCAAAACATTTGCATTGAACTCAATTTGGAGTGGGGTGAGATTGCAGAACTGGAGCCAGGGGAAGAAGAAACAGGTAAGACTGTTGATATTAATGATTTAGTGCAGAGAGCACGAGAAAATATTCGCGACAGCATTCATAAGCGGTGCGGCAGTATGCGAGTGTTAGATATGACTCAGCCCATTGGCTTAGATGATATTTACACGAGCGTCAACATTCTTGAGAAAATTACCGGACGCAGACGGCTAGAAATAGCTCAACTTCTCCAAGGTTTGTCTATTGAGAATTTTGAGCGATTTAGTTTGGGTGATGTGCGTGAGAAAAGAGTTCCTGGTCTGGAGGCAGTAAACAAGTACTCAAAGTTAATGATTTTGGGTAAACCAGGCGCAGGTAAGACAACGTTTCTCAAATATTTGGCACTCCAATGTATTGAGGGCAGGTTCCAAGCAAATCACATTCCTTTGTTTATTACACTCAAGGAATTTGCTGAACTGCCCAATCAACCTAACTTATTAGAATATTTAATTCAACTATTTGCAAGCTTAGGAATTGCACCTAATACAAAAATCAAAACTGGTTTTTTGGCATCTCTTCTAAATTGGGGTACAACTGACACAAATGAGTTAGTTGATTTGACCGTCGTGGAAAAACTGCTCAATCAAGGCAAGCTATTGGTACTGTTAGATGGGCTAGATGAGGTGAGAGATGCAGACAGCAAAAGGATTTTGGAATGCATTCGCGACTTTACAACTCAATTCCATCAAAATCAATTTGTAATAACTTGCCGAATTGCTGCACGGGAATACACTTTTGAGCGGTTTACTGAAGTTGAAGTTGCAGATTTTGACGAACAACAAATTGCCAGCTTTGCTAATAAATGGTTCAAAGCGAAAGACGATGCAGTTAAAGCTGAACGATTTATTGAGAATTTGAAAAAAGATAAGCCCATTCAGGAGTTAGCAACTAATCCATTGTTGTTAACACTGTTGTGTTTAGTGTTTGAAGAATCCGGTAACTTCCCATCAAATCGTTCTGAACTATATAAAGAGGGTTTAGATGTACTACTGAAAAAGTGGGATGTGAAGCGAAATATTGAACGTGACCAAGTCTATAAGAAGCTATCCCTAAAACGCAAGGAAGATTTACTCAGCCAAATTGCCTTAGAAACTTTTGAAAAGGGTAACTACTTCTTCAAACAAAAAGAAGTTGAAAGATATATTACTCAATATATCCGAAATTTGCCAGATGCTAGTGCAGATCCAGAGGTACTGCAACTAGATAGTGAAGCAGTGCTTAAGTCAATTGAAGCTCAGCATGGATTATTTGTAGAACGAGCAAGAAGCATTTACTCTTTCTCACACCTAACATTTCACGAGTACTTTTCTGCAAGAAAGGTTGTTAACAGTACCAGTACCAATCCAGAAGCATTGCAAGCCTTAGCCATCCACATTACCGAAAAGCGTTGGCGGGAAGTCTTTTTACTAACAGTGGGGATGTTGGAAAATGCAGATGCTTTGTTGCAGTTAATGAAACATATTATTAATGCACTCTTAGAAAAAGATGAGAAGCTACAGGAGTTCCTCACTTGGGTTAAGCAAAAATCCAGTTCTGTAGAAACGTCCTATAAACCAGCTGCTATTCGCAGCTTCTACGCTTATCTTGCCCTCGCCCTCGCCCTCGCCCGAGACCTCGCCCTCGACCTCGCCCGAGACCGAGACCGAGACCGAGACCGAGACCTCGCCCTCCTCCTCGCCCGAGACCGAGACCGAGACCTCGCCCTCCTCCTCGCCCGAGACCGAGACTTCCCCCTCGCCCTCGCCCGAGACCGAGACCTCCCCCTCGCCCTCGCCCTCGACCGAGACCTCGACCGAGCTCTCGACCGAGCTCTCGACCGAGCCCTCGACCGAGACTTCCCCCTCGCCCTCGACCGAGACCTCGCCCTCGACCTCGCCCTCGCCCTCGACCTCGCCCTCGCCCTCGACCTCGCCCTCGCCCTCGACCGAGACTTCCCCCTCGCCCTCGACCGAGACCTCGCCCGTAATCCTGAATTACAGAGCTCGCTTCAACAACTCAAAAACCAACTCCCGAAACAGGAATATGATTTTAAAGCATACAGATCTTGGTGGCAGGCAAACGGTAAAGCTTGGATTAAACAGTTAAGAGATGTGATAATTCAGTATCGCAATATTGGTCATGACTGGCAGTTCAGCAACTCCCAAAAGGAACTGTTGAAGCAGTACTTTGACGCTAATCAGCTACTAGTTGATTGCCTTAACAGCGATTGTTACGTGAGCCGCGAAGTGCGGCAGGAGATTGAGGATACATTGCTATTGCCAGTGAAAAGATGAGATTGGGTACAGGTGTACGCCAGCAATTGTGGCAAGTACTTACTTGCAACGCAATTGGGTGGAGGTATTTTACCGCGAGGCAAAAGGATGGTTGGGATTACGCGAATATCAGGTGCCTTTAGGTAAGGCAAAAGTTGCTGATGTAATAGTTTCTAGCCCAAGCTGCCGATAAAGTCCAGTGATTTCGTCTTCATTTCCACTTAGCGGGCGCAAGCGGATAACGTCTTGATTTTCCGAAGGTAGTACAACCCACTGTCGGCTACGACAGCTAACTATAGAACCAGGTGTGGGATTTAAGGTATCTGTCATCTTTCCCCTGTTTTGGAGAGCAGGCAGCAGGAGATAGGCGGTAAGGATACATTCCCGACTACCAAATCCCAAGTACCAAAATAAAATTTGCTACAACTTCCTCAACAATTCTAATGTCGTAGAAAACACTCTGATATCTGGGAATTTTCTAGACAAATAAAAAACTTGAAAGATAATTTAGGTATATACAGAGAAGATTTTATGAAGATTTGCCGTTGTAATTATTGGCAAAAATAGCATAGGCAGGCATTGGGGTATTGTTGCCAACTACACTTGAAGCGTCAATCTAATTTTTTCTGTGTTAGCTTGTACATACTAAGTATATTCAGTAATTTCACTATAGGTAGTTAGTTGCTGCTTGTAGAGGGAGGCTTGCACTCATGATAAATTGGCTGGCATGATTCGCGATTGCCCCTTGGGCACTGCGCGGAGCGCAATCGCATCTCTCAACTCCCTTGCTAAATTTCAGTTGCGTATGTATGGCGAAGTCTAGCGCTCGCACTGCTTTCTTACACGTATCGTGACTCATAATATCTATGAAATAGTCACGAATCGTGAGTTTAAGTCTTGCTTAGAACAAATAGAGTAATAGACAGCAATCCCCAGACAACTCAATATAGAATCGATGAACATATTATCGATTGTTCCACACCAGAAAACGAATATGAAGCACTTTTATTCCCATTATCCAAAGTATTCTCTTTCTCGGAATGGCGCAGCCAATTTTCCAAGTACTGGCAGTACGACCCGCAAAAACTTGAACTAATTGACACTTTAGAATTAGAAGTTCTGAAAAAATTCGAGCATTATCAAATACCCGTAATTCAACTGCGCGACTCATTACCCAAGGAAGCAGTATGTCAAGTTTTTGAAGATACCAACACCGCTGGATGCGACTTGAATTTCTTTGACTTAATGAGTTCGAGCTACTGTGTAGGCGATTTTAGCCTTCGAGATGATTGGAAGCACCGCGAAAACCGCTTTCAGACATTCAAAGTTCTCCGGAAAGTCCGTAGTACCGATTTTATCCAAGCTGTAACCTTAGTAGCTGATTACACTCGAAGAATCGAAGCAGCTAAACAAGGCTGGAATTTAGATAAGTTGCCGGGTGTGGCTTGCGGTCGTGCCGAAGTATTAAAATTAACAAAAGAAGAATATCAAACATGGGCTGACCCTGTTAACAAAGGCTTTGAAGAAGCGGCTCGTTTTCTACGCGGTCAAAAAATCTTTGATGCCGATGATATTGCTTGCCCCATCCAATTAGTAGCCTTAAGCGCAATTTTGACAATTCTGGGCGATCGCTCTCGTTCTTTTCAAGTGCGTTGTATGTTGGAACGCTGGTTGTGGTGTGGGATGTTTGGTGAAATTTATACCCACTGGCACGATTCACAAGCTGGACGCGATATTGTCGAAGTACCAGCATGGCTGAATGGTGGTTCCGTTCCTTTTGGCATTACGCAAGCAAATTTCTCGTTTGAAAGACTTCTTAGCGTCAGAAAGCGACTTGGTGCAGTTTATCAGGGGTTCGCGGCATTACTACGGCGTGAAGGTGCAGTAGATTGGATTACAGGCGAAGAAATTAACGACGTTGTTTATTTTGAAGAACAAATCGACTCACACCATATTTTCCCCGTCGCATGGTGTCGTAAACAAGGTATCGACCCTAAAAAATATAACTGCTTAGTTAACCGCACCCCATTGAGCGCTAAAACCAATAAAAGAATCGGCAGTAAAGCACCTTCAGCTTACCTGAAAGAGTTTGAGCTACATGGAACTGCGGTAGCTAGCTTGGAAGAAATAATGCGATCGCATTGCATCAAACTAGAAATTTTACGCAATGACGACTTTGAAGCATTTTTCCAAGCAAGAGCAAAAGCCCTCATGGAACTCATTGGCAAAGCGATGGGCAAAAATTTAAGCCTTGAATCGATAGAGGATACAGATGGAAATTTACGCAATGGGAACGGTTATAGGCTAAATCCAGAAAGCATCACCAAATATTAGGTGATTAGCAGTAAAGTCAACATTTCCCAACCAACTCTATTTTCCACCGGATGCAGACTCTTGTTTTTTCAACCAATCCTTAATCGCATCCTCCAGTGCTGCCGTCTGCGTTACTTCCAAACGAGCGCAGGCAATCTCAAATGCAATTTTTAAGTCTTTAGGGATTCTTCCCCTAACTTCTCGTGTTTCTTCAGTCATCCCAGCACCAAGTCCTTGTCCGGGCTTAATTTTTGCACAGTATATTAACAAAAATAAACTTGCGCCTAAAAGCGTTTGCGCTATTGCGTCATTACGCTCATAATTAAAGTGGGTTGTCACTCAAAATCTTTAACTCCATGAGCGTTATTACGATTCAATGTCGCTTAGTTGCAGATGACAAAGCGCTCCGCCATCTCTGGGAACTCATGGCAGAGAAGAACACACCCTTGGTTAATGAATTATTGGACAGGCTGGGAAAACATACTGATTTTGAGGCATGGGTACAAGCTGGTAAAGTGCCAAAAACGACTATCAAGGCACTGTGTGACTCACTCAAAACACAAGAACCTTTTATTGGTCAACCAGGTCGTTTTTATACTTCGGCGACAACTCTGGTGGCATACATATACAAGTCTTGGTTAGCTTTGCACAAGCGGCGACAACGCAAAATAGAAGGGAAAGAGCGTTGGCTCGAAATGCTTAAAAGTGATGTAGAACTTGAACAGGAAAGTAACTCTAGTTTAGAGCTTATTCGTACAATAGCTACCGAAATATTAAGTAAATTTTCTGCAAGTTCCACTGATGGTATAAATCAAAAATCAAAGGGAAAGAAAAGCAAAAAACTTAAAAAAGACAAAGCTGATGAGCCTATGTCTATCAAGCCTGGTGTGTTATTTGAAGCTTACCAAAAGACAGAAGATATCCTAAGACGCTCTGCCTTAGTTTACCTCATTAAAAATAATTGTCAGGTGAACTTTGCTGAAGAAGACCCTGATAAATATGCCAAGATGAGACGCAAAAAAGAAATCGAAATTGAACGACTGAAAGAGCAGCTAAAAAGCCGAGTACCTAAAGGGCGAGATTTAACAGGAAAAAAATGGTTGGAGACGCTAGAGAAAGCTGTCAATAGCATTCCTCAAGATGAAAACGAAGCCAAATCTTGGCAAGCTGGTCTTTTAAGAAAATCGAGTACTGTCCCCTTCCCAGTAGCTTATGAAACTAACGAAGATATGCACTGGGAAATTAGCGATAAAGGTCGAATATTTGTTAGCTTTAACGGTTTAAGCAAACTAAAACTTGAAGTATATTGCGACCAAAGACACCTTCCTTGGTTTCAACGCTTTGTGGAAGACCAGGAGACTAAACGCAAGGGGAAAAACCAGCATTCCAGCGGCTTATTTACCCTACGTTCTGGACGACTGTCTTGGTTAAAGCAAGAAGGTAAAGGAGAACCGTGGAGTGTAAATCGTTTAATCCTTTTTTGCTCAGTTGATACTCGTATGTGGACTGTTGAGGGAACTCAACAAGTAGCCATCGAAAAAATCGCAGATGTTGAGCAAAACTTAACAAAAGCAAAAGAAAAAGGTGAACTCAATTCAAACCAGCAAGCCTTTGTCACCCGTCAACAATCGACACTTGCTAAAATTAACACCCCTTTTCCTCGTCCAAGCAAACCTCTATACGAGGGTAAGTCTCATATTTTAGTAGGTGTCAGCCTTGGCTTGGAAAATCCTGCAACCGTTGCTGTATTTGATGCAGTTAATAATAAAGTTCTCGCCTATCGCAGCGTCAAGCAATTACTGGGTAACAACTACAACCTCTTGAATCGCCAGCAACAACAAAAGCAACGCCTTTCTCATGATCGCCACAAAGCTCAAAAAGATTTTGCTCGAAACGATTTTGGCGAATCTGAATTAGGGCAATATGTAGACAGATTGTTAGCCAAAGAGATTGTTGCGATCGCAGTAACCTATTTTGCTGGAAGCATTGTCTTGCCAAAACTTGGTGATATGCGAGAAATAATTCAGAGCGAAGTTCAAGCAAGAGCCGAGAAAAAAATTCCTGGTTTTAAGGAAGGTCAACAAAAGTATGCAAAAGAGTATCGCAAACAAGTTCATAACTGGAGTTACGGTCGATTGATTGAGAACATCCAAAGCCAAGCTGCAAAAGTTGGAATCTTGATTGAAACCGGACAACAACCAATTAGAGGTAGTCCTCAAGAGCAAGCACGGGATTTAGCTTTGTTTGCTTATCAATGCCGGATAGCTTCATCAATCTAAACAAAATACCGAACCTTGAAAACTTAATATGAAAGTAACAGCGCCGCAGTTCATGCTCTTCTGAGTCTCTGTACTGTGATAAATCTGGGTTAGTTTAACGGTTGAAAGACCGTTTTGCTTTCTGACCCTGGTAGCTGCTCGCTCTTGATGCTGCTGTCTTTTGACAGGATAGGTGCGCTCCCAGCAATAAAGAGTTAAAGCTGATAAAGCTTGAGCCGTTGTAAAACGGTGGGGTTTACCTCAGTGGTGGCTACTGAATCACCCCCTTCGTCGGGGGAACCCTCCTAAATATTTTTTTTGGCGTGTCAAAGCGGGGGCAAAAATCCTGGAGTCCCGCCAAAATCTCAAAACCTTTGTCCTATCTTGACTTGATAAACTAGCATGTCAGTTAATTTAGTTTTTTGATGTCAAGTAGGAGATGCTTTTAGGCAGTCCTGCCAAAGATGTGTATGGAAAGCTCTAATAGCAAGGGTTCTAGACGGATCGGTTTCAACAACCATCCCAGCTAGGGGTGGGTTGAAAGGAGAAAGCTGAAATGGTGAAAACCCAAGCGTCGAGTTTCAACAACCATCCCAGCTAGGGGTGGGTTGAAAGTGGCGAGACACGTTGACCGAGTAGCCACTAATTGTTTCAACAACCATCCCAGCTAGGGGTGGGTTGAAAGAGATAATCTCTTGGTTGCGAGTAACTCTTTCCGTTAGTTTCAACAACCATCCCAGCTAGGGGTGGGTTGAAAGGGATGGTATGAGGCGATCGCTGACCTCATTCCAGAAGTTTCAACAACCATCCCAGCTAGGGGTGGGTTGAAAGACAAAGACAAAGGTTTTGGAGCGGCAAGGAAATATAGTTTCAACAACCATCCCGGCTAGGGGTGGGTTGAAAGTTTAAGTTCTATTAACTCCAAGTTTTAATAATTGCATGGCAATAACAATCCTTTTTAGAAAGGATTTAAGAGGGTTGAAAGGAATGTCACCTTCCCAAGAATACTTTTCAAAAGCTATTTTGGGTTAGGGAAGAATAATCACAGATAACTAATATGCACAAGTAAGTCTAAAATAGGGATAAGTCTGTCGATTAGTCCAATAGCAAGGCATCTTGTTAGACGACATTAATTTGTTAACGTTAGTTGGAACTAATTCGACGACATTAATTCGTTAACAGCGACATTAATTTGTTAATGACGACATTAATCTGTTAACGACGACATTAATCTGTTAACGACGACAAATAATCTGTTAATTGACAGATTTGAAAGCGGGTGATGGGACTCGAACCCACGACGTTCACCTTGGGAAGGTGACATTCTACCACTGAATTACACCCGCAAATGGAGTTTAGGCTCAATAAAGCTAACCCCCATTATAACACGATTTGCCCATTTCAACCAGTCGGTGGCAGATTCCTCACCACTCCATTTTCTTCAGCAATTTTGCGCCGCCGTTTCTTGCCAAAGCCGTATTTCGCGACATCTAGAATCCAGCTTTGAAAGTCGTCAACGTAAGAGAACAACACCGGCACGACTACAAGCGTCAGCAGGGTAGAAGTTGTGAAACCTCCCAGGATTGCAATACCCATCGGTTGGCGGACTTCCGCACCGGCACCAATTCCCAAAGCAAGGGGAACGATACCGGCGATCGTTGCGAGAGAAGTCATCATAATCGGGCGCAAACGCGACACCCCAGCTTCTAGAAGCGCATGACGTTGGGTTTTGCCTTCTTGTATGTTAATAATTGCATAATCCACCAACAGAATCGAGTTTTTCGTCACAATGCCCATCAACAGGACGATACCAATCAGGGCATATATTCCCAAGGCTTTTTGAGCAACCATCAACGCTACCAGTGCGCCACCCAAACAGAAGGGCAAAGCCGCCATAATTGTCAAGGGATGCAAGAAGTTGTTATACAGCAGGACGAGAATGGCGTAGATACACATGAGTGCTAGCCCGATTGCGCCACCAAAGCGACCAAAGATGTCAGACATAATCTTGGCATCACCAGAGTTTTGCAGTTTGACTGCAGGCGGCAAGTTTTGCATGGCTGGTAGCTGTTGCACTGCTTTGAGTGCATCTCCCAAGGAAATGCCTTGCAAATTTGCTTCTAGGGAAACTTGACGAGAGCGATCATAGCGGTTAATGGTCGCAGGACCGCTGCCAAAGCGGATATCTGCCACTGCTAGGAGGGGAACCAAGCTGCCATTTTGACTCTTGACTTGGAGATTTTTGATCGTGTTGATATCTTCACGCGCTTTGGGGTCAATTTGCACACGAATGGGGATTTGGCGATCGCTCAAATTAAACTTCGCCAAATTGGCATCGGTGTCTCCTATCGTTGCGAGAGACGCAGTACGGGCAATTGATTCCACTGTCACTGCCAAATCTGCAGCCCGCTGCGGATCGGGTACCACCACAATCTCTGGTTTCACCAAACTCGCACTAGAAGACACTTCCACCAATCCAGGTATCGTCCGCATCTGCCTTTCTACTGCAGCAGCCGCTTGATTCAACGCTTCCGGATTTTCACTCCGCAGAAGTATGGTTAAATCTTTAAGACCGCCAACTGCTCCCGCACTTTCAAAACTAATTTTCGCTCCCGCAATTTCCTGGAACTGCGGACGCACTTGCTGCTCAAACTCCTTTTGAGAAATTTTCCGTTCTTCTTTAGGTTTGAGTTTGGCGGTGAGAGTAGCAGCATTTACCTGTTCTGTAGCCAGCACGCTGATCACATTCGGGTTTTGCCGCACGAGGTTGGTCGCTTGCGACACAACCTTGTTGGTATCTTCTATGGTGGAACCGGGAGGTAATTCTACAGTAATGAAGGAAATTCCAATATCACCACCATCAACTAATCCCTTAGGGATTAACGGAACCAGCGTCAAACTGGCAATGAAGAAAGCGATCGCAATACCCAAGGTTGTTAACCTGTGGCTGATTGCCCACTTCAGCAGGGATTTATAGGGTTGAAAGCGCCGCCGGGAGTGGAGAAGATGAGGGGGATGAGGAGGATGAGGGGGATATTGCTCCCTTATCTCCCTTATCTCCCCCATCTTCCCCTGCTCCCCATGCTTATCCTTAAGCAGATACGCCCCCATCATCGGCGTCACCATCCGCGCTACTAAGGTTGAGAAAATCGTCGAAACGGCAACGGTAAGTCCAAAAGGTTGGAAAAATTGACCCGGAACACCGCCCATAAAGGCAACAGGCATAAACACGGCAATAATTGTTGCCGCACTTGCTATCACTGCTAGACCCACTTCGTCAGACGAGTCAAAAGCAGCTTCCCAAGGTGATTTACCCATTGCCATGTGCCGTTCCATGTTTTCAATTTCCACGACGGCATCATCCACCAAGTTACCCACCGCCAGTGCTAATCCCAACAAAGTCATGTTGTTGAGCGTGTAACCGAGCGCTTGCTGCACCGCAAAGGTGGGAATGATTGACAACGGCAGGGCTACCGCTGTAATTAATGTTGCTCGCCAGTCTCGCAAAAACAGCATGATGACTATCACCGCCAGCAGCGATGCTTGGATCAATTCATCAATAGTGCTTTCGTAAGAGTCCTCCACGAAAGTTGCTCTGGTAAAAATTAATTCCAGCTTCACATCTGGCGGGAGTGTTTTTTGCAGTTGTGCTGCCGCTTCCTTCACTCCTTGTTCCACTGTCACCAAAACGCTGCCAGTGCTACGCAACACCTGGAACGCCACGACAGGTTGGTTGTTTAAGCGTGCGCTTTGTCGCACTTCGCCATAGCTATCCTCTACCGTTCCTAGGCTGGACAAGGGGACGGAACCACCATTTGGCAGGACGATTTCGTAGGTTTTTAAAACATTTACATTAGGGGCGCTTCCTAGGGTGCGGATAGTTTGTTCGCTACCGCCAACTTCAGCACGTCCGCCTGGTAAGTTAATGTTAAGAGCGCGGATTTGGTCGTTGACTTGGGTGGCGGTGATGCCCAGCGACTGCAAGCGATCGCTCGCAAGGTTTATGCGAATTTCCCGGTCAACTCCACCCACTCGCTTAACTTGTGCTACTCCCGTGACAGCTAACAAAGCGCGGCTAATGGTTTGGTCAACCAAGTTACTCAATTCTTCTACGGAACGCTTGTCGGATCTCACCGCGTAGGTCATAATCGGACCCCCGGAAAATTCCACGCGCTTGACTATCGGGTCGTTGATGTCTTGGGGGAGGTTTTGGCGAATTTGCGCCACAGCGTTACGAACGTCGTTGGTGGCGCGATCCGTGTTTGTCCCCAAAACAAAATTTATTGTAGTCGTGGAGCTACCATCGGTAACTGTCGATCGCAGTTCATCGATATTACCCAATCCAGCAACGGCATCTTCAATTTTTTTCGTTACTTGGAATTCGAGTTCCGCAGGACCTGCTCCTGGTTGTGTTACTGTAACCGATACCCTAGGGATATCAATATTTGGGTTGGTATCAATCCCTAAGGAAGTGAAGGAAAACCAACCCACTACCGTCAAAATTAAGAATATAACTATCGTTGGAACAGGTTTTTTTATCGACCAAGCTGAAATATTGAAGGACATGGAACTAGTTATCAGTTATCAGTTATCAGTTGTAGAGACGTGCCATGGCGCGTCTGTACATGAGCTATAGAGTCAAAAGTGTTGACTATTGGCTGTTGACTATTGGCTGTTGACTATTAACGACTCGCACTTTGTCGCCATCTTTGATATATCCAGCACCGTCAACCACCACGCGATCGCCTAGTTTCAAACCATTTTTGATTTCCACCCTACCACCAACAAGAATTTCTCCTACTTCTACTTTCTGGGCGCGAACTGTGTCTTCCCGGCGCGAACCGGTGCTTTGCGCGTCTACACCTGATAGCATGAATACAATTGCAGTCCCATCTGGTTGAGGCTGCACAGCTTTTTGAGGAACCGCCAAGCTTTTTGTGGTTACGGTGGTAATCGCAGCACGGGCAAACATTCCTGGTTTGAACAAGTTGGTCTGCGGTAAATCAATTTTTACCGTCGCCTCACGTCTTTGCTGATTCACCACAGGTTCTATTTCTCTGACTTGCCCCTGCAAGCGTACGCGGCTATCTGCATCAGAGGTGACTTGCACAGATGAGCCAATTTTTACCTGTGGTAGTTGAACTTGGGGAACGAGGGCTTGCAATTCCAACTTCCCATCTTGAATAATCGAAAATAGCTTTTGTGTTCCACCAACCACAGTTGCTATCTGTGTTTGTGGTGGTACACCGGTCACATCTCCCACTCTTGCTAGTTTCTCCGCCACTACACCTGAAACTGGGGCGCGAACTATTGTTTGTCCTAACTGAGTTTTCAGTTGTTCCACCTTGGCGGCACTACTTTTGACACTTGCTTGGGTACTGTTGATATTCGCTTCGGCAATCTTGACACTCGCTTGGGCACTACCAATATTCGCTCTTGCACTAAGGACATTGGCTTCAGCGCTTTTGATATTTGCTTGGGCAAGGCGCACCCCTTCTGTTGCTGTTACCAAATTTGTGGTAGCAGTATCCAACTGCTGTCGGCTAATCGCCCCTTGATCTGCAAGTTCTTGAGTGCGTTTGAAATTGATTTCGGCATCTCGTAACTTTGCCTGTGCTTGAGCCAAGTCTGCTTGTTTTTGCTGGACGATCGCCTGACTTGATGTCACACCTGCCTGACTTGATGTCACACCTGCCTGCTTTGATGCCAAGTCCGCCTGCTTTGAAGCAACATCTGCCTGCTTTGCTTCCACATCCGCTTTTGCTTGCCTAATTTGGTCTTGCAGTAAGGAATTATCCAGCACTGCGATCACTTGACCTGCTTTGACAACATCTCCTACATTCACGAGAATTTTTTTGATTTGCAAGCCGTTCGCTTGAGGCAAAACTGGAGTCAAATCGCGTGCTGCGACAGTCCCCGTAACGCTGAGGGTTCTAGCTACACGAGTCGTTTCTGCTAGGGCGACGGTGACTGTCATCGTTGGCGCAACTTTTTGTGCTGATTTATTTTCAGATACTGTTGTATTCCCAGGTGCACGCTGACTCAGTACACGCATTCCCCCTAAGGCGATGACAACTCCCAAGCCAGTACCTACTACCAGTGGTACCAGCCATGAACGTCGCCTTCTATACACTTCTTTTTTCTGCCAATTAGCGTCTTCAAACGCCACTGGTTCTTCTACCTCTAGTTCTGAAAAACTTTCCTCACCCACAGTTGTGCCTCCACTTTCTGCCCAAGCATTAATAGGCAGTTATGCTTAAGAAAGTTTACAATTGATTACTGTATATTAAATATGACGCATTTTGTTGCATTATTCCCAAAATATACCCATGACTATCGTCACCATTTTGTCCTGGTACGGGAGAAGCTTCGCGCTATTGGGTGATGGGGAGATACGAAAGAAAAGCTTGCTTTTGGCTGAAGCTCTACATCGATAATGCTTTCAGCCTGTTCATCAGTGACAAACTACGGCTTATCTTATGCTAAAGTCGTAAAGATTTGGAACATCAGGCTTACACATCCTGCTAGCACCTAATGTTTCCATTATAAAGAGCTACAACGACTTATTAGCATTCTGGTGAACTTCCAACAGTTACCGATTATGCTTTCTTTGAGATAAACCAACAATCAATAATTTAGTATACAACTTTGACTAACTACTATGTTTAATGCCACCGAAATTTTAATTGATGCGTTTGTCGCTCAAATTCGCGAAGGTTATCGGCGCACCTACGGCTGCTTAAAAAACGATTACCAAGATATTATCGCTTGGGCGGGCAATATGGCTTTGGAAAACATTGCTAATAGTGACGCCCTGTATCATAATGTAGAACACTCTATCTTAGTCACGCTGGTTGGACAAGAAATTTTACGCGGCAAACATATCCGTGAAGGAGGTGTTTCCAGTGAAGACTGGTTGCATTTTATGATCTCCTTGGTGTGTCATGATATTGGTTATGTCAAAGGAGTTTGCCGACAAGACCGAGAGGAGGAAGGTTTGTATGCCACTGGTAAAGATGGGAAAATGATTCCTCTTCCTCCTGGAGCTTCTGATGCCAGTCTCACACCATATCATGTAGACAGAGCCAAACTGTTCATAGATGAGCGTTTTGGTGGGCATAAATTGATAGATTCACAGGTGATTAAGAGCAATATTGAGTTAACTCGGTTTCCAGTACCAGCCGCAGAAGACCATCAAGATACAAATAATTTTGCAGGCTTAGTGCGTGCGGCTGATTTGATTGGACAATTAAGTGACCCGCGTTACTTAAAAAAGATTACTTCTTTGTTTTACGAATTTGAAGAGACTGGGACGAATCGCGTGTTGGGTTATGAAACCCCTGGCGACTTACGCAAGAATTATGCCAAATTCTACTGGAATGTCGTTTATCCTTATATCAAGGATGCATTGCGCTACATTTCCTTAACACAGCAGGGAAAGCAAATTATTGCTAATCTCTACTCGAATGTATTTGTCGTAGAACACGAAAAACCTCAGGAAGAACCTTTGTATCTCCTTGAAAAACTCCGCGCTTAAAAATTAAGAATTATGAATTATGAATGCTTAGATTTCATAATTCATAATTCTTAATTCATAATTTATATCCATAATTTATAACTCATAATTTATAAGTCCTATGAATTGGTGGCATCGACTCAAGAAAAATCCTTTGGCAAGATTTGGGGCAATTTTACTTTTGGTTTTCTATGTGGCAGTGATTGCAGCGGACTTTGTCGCCCCTTACAACCCTTACGCCTCACAACCAAATGGTTCTCTATTGCCACCAACTCGTGTTTACTGGGTTTCTCAACAAACAGGACAGTTCATTGGTCCTCACATTTATCCAACAACTCAGGGAGACACAGATTTAAAAACGGGCGATCGCCAAATTATTGTAGACTTCAAAAAGCCCTCTCCCCTCAGGCTATTTGTCACTGGACCGGAGTATCGTTTGTTGCAGACGAGTTTACCTCTACCCCCAAAATGGGATGAGGTAGAAATATTTGGTGGTATCCCGTTAAATATACATTTGTTTGGTGCTGCCGGTGACGCAAAGTTTAACCTTTTAGGTACAGATGACCAAGGTCGGGATCAATTAAGTCGCTTGCTGCATGGCGGTCGCATCAGTCTATTTATTGGTATTATCGGAGTTGCCCTCACCTTTCCGTTGGGGATGTTGATTGGAGGAATTTCTGGGTATTTCGGTGGATGGACTGACAGCGTTATTATGCGCCTAGCCGAAGTGCTAATGACTTTTCCCAGTATTTATCTTTTGGTGACCTTAGGCGCAGTCTTACCGCCAGGATTATCGAGTACCCAACGCTTTTTGCTGATAGTCGTGATTACTTCGTTTATCAGTTGGGCAGGATTAGCACGAGTGATTCGCGGACAAGTCCTGTCTCTTAAAGAGCGAGAATATGTCCAAGCGGCAAAAGCAATGGGTGCTAATCCACTTTACATCATCGTCCGTCACGTATTACCGCAAACCGCCACTTATATCATTATCTCCGCTACGCTTGCCGTTCCTAGCTTTATTGCGGCAGAGGCGGTACTCAGTCTCATCGGCTTGGGAATTCAACAACCAGACCCCTCGTGGGGTAATATGTTGTCTTTGGCTACGAACGCTTCTATTTTGGTGTTGCAACCTTGGCTAATTTGGCCTCCCGCTGTGTTGATTATTCTCACGGTGTTGGCTTTCAACCTACTGGGTGATGGGCTAAGGGATGCACTCGATCCGCGTAGTTTGCAGAGGTAGATTTTGAAAAACTCAAAATGTAAATAAGCAACGTCATCTGTTGTCACATTCAAGGTTGCATCTTACACGCTTCATACATATTTTTAGGTAGGTAAACTTTAACGGAAGATGAGAGTTAGTTTCTCTCATCTTTCGTCTTCAGGGGAGTATGTAGAATTTGCAGGCTGCTGTTAAAGACTTGATGAGTCTCAAGTTCAGTCTTAAACACGCCATAATTATTAAGAGTATTATTAATTAGCATAATTAGCGCTCAAGTCTAAATCTGACTAGCTACCCTCATAATTAGCAAAGTTTACACGGAATGACTGTTTACGTATTTGTCAGCGCTACTTGTAAAGACCTTAGCCAAGATTGTAGACCGTGTGCTATCAATGCAGTACATCTCAGCGACGCTGTCCCTGTAACTATGGAAACCTGGGATACTGAATACTTAGACCCAGTGGAGGTATGCCGCAAGAAGATAGAGCAGGATAGCACGCATTATTTAGGAATTTACGCTTATCGATATGGGTGGGTTCCTGAGAAACTAGGCAAGTCCATCACTGAAGCTGAATTCGATTGGGTGCTGGGCAAAAAGCCGATGGTTTGGAAACTAGTGATGTTATCTTAGAAATTACTGAGATTCAACGCTTCAATGGTTCTTTACTAAGTTTTATTAAGGATTTTTGGCATCCTACTGTTTCCGTTTTGAAAAAACCAACACAGCACAGATTGGTCATTTTATTAACTTTGGAACAGACTATCTTGCCTGAGTGGGAAGCATTTGTGCAAAGTCCACTAGCAATGGATGATGACTCAGAAATCGATTCCATGCGTCCAATCAAGTTAGCTGAACTTAAGGAATTTACCGAGAAGGAACTAACTTCTTGGCTGTACAAATGGCGATCGCCAAATGATGCTTTGGTACTAGCAGAAACACTTATGAAGGAAACTGAAGGTAAGCCGGAAGGACTATACAATAAGCTGCTACACGATAATTCTATTTGGGTTGGCTAAGGAGTCTGTAGAATGAATATCAACCGATACCAGGGAAAAGGTTTGCCCCCTGATGGCGATCCAAATAATCGTTTTCCATATCGCGCAGACCCTGAATTGGTAAAAGCCGTGAATATGGCAATTGTTCTCAAGCGACCATTACTTGTTAAAGGTGTTCCCGGTTGCGGAAAAACACGTCTAGCTAAAGCGATCGCCCACGAACTCGGTCTCCAAGATAACTTTTACGAGTGGTACGTCAAGTCTACATCTCGGGCAAAGGACGGACTCTACACAATTGATGTTGTGCGTCGGCTTCAAGATGCCCAAATGCAGAATTCTAAAGCTCAAAAACTGACCCCTTACATTCGATTTGGTCCACTAGGAGAAGCACTTCGCAGCAAAAATGAATGCGTGTTGCTGATAGACGAAATTGATAAAGCTGATATAGATTTTCCTAACGATTTGCTGCGCGAACTCGATGAAAAAAAATTTACTATAGAGGAGTTAGACGAAAGCGAGTTAAGCGATGATGACCGCAAGGCGGGATATCAAAAAACTTACTTAGCCGAGCGATCGCCCATTATTGTGATCACCAGTAATGATGAAAAAGAACTCCCCGATGCTTTTCTCCGCCGTTGCTTGTTTTACTATATTGATTTTCCAGAAGACGAACAACTGCGAGAGATAGTACATCTTAACACAGCAGATTTAAAACTAAATTCTCGATTGGTTGAACGAGCTGTTGAGCGCCTTAAGGAGATCCGAACTATAGAAGGTTTCCGCAAGCAACCTGCAACTAGTGAGTTGATAGATTGGGTGCGTATCCTGTACCATTGGGGCATAGATATAAAGGCACTAGACAAAAATAAAAAACTGACTGATTTACCACACTGGCAAGTCCTCTTCAAACATGAGCAAGACTTAAAGCAACTAGCACGGCAAGCTCAAGAATCTGCTGTATGACTTCTCAATCACTACCTTTACTTGATGTATTCTTAGAGTTGCAACGGCGTGGTTTTGCTCTTGGTCTGCCGGATTATCTGCTTGTATTAGAAGCGCTAGCTCAGGGGTTTGGTATCGGCTCACGAGAAGAGCTTGGTTTCATGTGCCGGACATTATGGGCGAAATCCCTGGAGGAGCAAGAACAAGTCACTGATGTACTTGATACTGTACTACCAAAGAAGCTGACTGAGGACGAAATTGAGCAGCTTTTCTTCCCAGAAGATGTTTTAAATCAGTTGCAGCACACTCAAGATTTAAACAAAGCATCACAAGGTTCGTCTACTGCGACGCAGACAGAGACACAAACCAATAGTGCTATTGACTCTGCATTTAGTTTCGGACAAGCACCCAGGAATGTTGGCATCTCAGTACCAGTAGGACAGACAAGACAACGAAATCATCATTTTGATTTGATTGGTAAGTTGCCTGTGACAAAGCGGCAGATGAAACGTGCTTGGCGTTACTACCGTCGTATGCAACGAGTTGGTTCACCTGTCGAGCTTGATGTCCTGGCTACCATTGAGCAAATGCACCGCCAGGGTATACTTGTGAAACCAGTACTCGTTCCCCGTCGCTGTAATCTGGCTCATATGCTGATTCTTCAAGATGAAGGCGGGTCAATGGTTCCTTTCCGGCGGATTACCCAACCATTGTTAGACTCGCTAAAGTACAGCGGCTTAGCCAAGGTTTCTATTCTGTTCTTCCACAACATTCCTACTGACTGTCTTTACAGTGAACCCTCGCTGAACCTCCCTCAGTCCTTAGAAAAAACTATGAGACATCTGACTGAGCCTGGAGTTCTCATTATCAGTGACGGTGGCGCAGCACGTGGCAATTATAATCAACATCGTGTCGAACAAACTCTACGTTTTGTACAATTACTTAAGCGTTTCACACCTAACATTGCTTGGGTAAATCCAGTCGCTGAAATCCGTTGGGCAAGCACAACAGCTGATGCTATCCACCAAAAGTGTATGGTGCCCATGTTTACGCTTGACCGTCCCGGACTTGACGCGGCGATCAATGTACTGCGAGGCAGAGTCAGTTGATGTCACCAGAGGATACCAATGCAATTACACTGCTAGACCCGCTCTGTACCGACGACGCTTATCAGCGGGTGGTAGCATTTGCACGTCGCTTTGGCGAACCTCATACGATACTCGCGATGCACGCGGCTTTACCACTCGGTCTTACCCCAGAAATTGTCCACTTGATTCGCATTAACTTTGCAAGCGCTGCACCATTGATTGCCGAAGCTGACCTACTACTTTCGCCTCTGTGCAGAGAAGTAGGCAGAGATCTATACGAAATGTTCCCAGATGTCCGCGATCTTCTGCTGGAAGAACTGAAGAGCGACCCAGAATTTGGTCCGTCTCGTGTTGTTCTGATTGGAGAGTTTCTGTTGGCATATGCTGAGGGAGCTATAAAGCTGACCAAGTCTCCTGAGATACTTGATTTTCTGAGAGCACAGCAATGGGTTGCTCTTGCCTACGCACGCCCCAAAGATGCTGCTCAATCCTTAGCTTTGGCTTTACGTGAAGGATTGGAATCAGCCAATCGGGATGAGACAGTTCGGATTGCAAGTTTAACCCAAGTATTGGCTACCCCGCTGATTGCGGAAGAGAAGGTACTGCTATATGCTGCTGGTGTAGAGAAGTTAGCTGCTGGTGACTGGGCAGGTGCGTCTCGTATATTAGAGGCTGTTGGACCAACAGATCAATCTCCTCGCATTGGTGATGTTTCCCTACCATCGCCAGACGAGGTGATGCAAATGCTCGATCGTAGTATTGCAACTCATATAGTGGCGGAGCCGGTGGAAGAACCGCTAAAAGTCGCAGAGCCGGTGGAAGAACCCCAATTCGATGTCTTTCTTTGCCACAATAGCGTAGATAAGGAAGCAGTCAGAAAAATTGCAGAGCAATTAAAGTACGAATATAAGATTGAACCATGGCTGGATGAGTGGGAGCTACGGCCTGGTTCTCCTTGGCAGTCGGAACTAGAAAAGCAAATTGCTCACATCAAATCAGCAGCAGTTTTTGTTGGTAAGAGTGGTATTGGTCCTTGGCAAGAAGATGAAATATATGGTATTTTGCGTGAATTTAAGCGACGAAAGTGTCCTGTTATTCCCGTGCTGCTTCCTGATGCCCCGCTGCAGCCTAAACTCCCAATTTTCCTTCAAGACAGACTTGGGGTGGATTTTCGGCGGGAACACAGGGGTGTTTATAATGCTCCGATGGTTATGCTGGTCTCGGGCATTACTGGGAAGAAGCCAGAGACAATAGTACCGCTAACCGGCGCGCAATTTAAGCAGTTCCATAGCGCACTCCTCAGTGCATTTCCTAATAAAGCAGGACTGGGGCAGATGGTTAGCTTCCGGTTAGATCAGAATCTGGACGCGATCGCAACAGGTGAAAATTACTCCCTTGTTGTATTTACACTGATTAAATGGGCTGCAGCTGAAGGGCAACTGGAAGAGCTACTAACTGCTGCTCTTAAAGAAAATCCCGGCAACCTAGCTTTGCAGAAGTTTGGCGAACAGATGCTGGGGACGTCCATTGATGAGGAACAAAGCGGGCAGGATGACCCCAGTTCTAACAAGCGAGTAGACTACACACGGCTGCGGGATTTCTTGAAGGCAGGTAATTGGAAAAAAGCAGATGAAGAAACTTTCGCTCTCATGCTTAAAGTAGCCGCGAGAGAAAAAGAAGGCTGGCTTGATCTCGAATCTATCGAACAATTTCCCTCTAATGACTTACGCACAATCGATCTGCTTTGGGTAGAATATAGCCGTGCGCGTTTTGGCTTTAGTGTACAAAAAAATATTTGGTGGGCAATCTATGGAGGAGAAACTGAAGCTGATTACGAAAGGTTTTGTGAGCGGGTCGGCTGGCGTAAAAGAAGTAACAAAGAATGGCGGAAGTGGGCAGAACTCTCCTTCAGCATAAATGCCCTCCCTGGACATCTCCCTGCCATGTATGGAAAGCGTTTGAAACGTGGGCAGGTTGTGGAGCCTACAGGAAGCAGAAAATGGCTGTTCTTGTCTCTTCTCTCACGTCGAGATTTGTAAGTCCTCTCTTTTCTGTAGTGAAAGCTCTTCAACCGCTACGTTTAACTACCCAAAGAGTGTGTTCTCTAGAAATAACATCCTCAGCCTGAGAAACAAACTTTGACAATAATTCATCCGATGTCACATAGCACCCTAAGCTCTCAACAGATCCTAACTCTTGAGCTGCAAGGGCATAAGATTGGCTCAAGTCTTGGTGTTTTTTTACCTGCAACCAAGAAAGAAAAGCTGTTGCCAAACCAGCAAAGAAACCAGTTGTATTCACGGGTATATTAGGAAATACAGTATGCAAGATGGCAGAGACGAGTGAAAGTGCTTGGGCAACGATCATTGCATTAAACCACTTTGTTCTCGCTTTGCGGTTATATCTGGCTTTCCCGCCATACCAGTCGCGTTGATCCCTCACCCGATATTGAAGATAAATGTCTCGGCGATCGCTCGTGGGTAGCAGTCTTATCTGTCTCATCGTCTCGCTGATTTGAGGCGTTGTTGAAGTCTCAGTACTTAACTCCGAGGCAATATCTTGTCTTGCTTTCAACACTTGGTCGAGTTGTTCAAGAAACTTTTCGTCCAAATTTTGGTTAGTTAATGAGGAAGGAAACGGCTCAGACGCCGTCATATATCGCCATGCAAGGCTTTTGACAGACTCAGCTACCGCACGAGCATCAAACCAAACTCGCTCGTGTTTCGATGAAGATAGCACATAAGTGATAAATATACCTACAGATGTCAAGATAGCACTAGGAATGGCTAAAGGATCAGATCCATTTGGACTCCATGAGGACATCAAAGCACTAACAACCAAGATTGCTAAGTCTGACCTTATAAGCAGCAAATACTTTCGTTGTGCTGACAGAGAAGCTTCGTCTGCTGCGTTGAATAAAGCGGGAAAATCTGAATTTTTGATACCGTTAACCTGACTCATTTTTCAGTTAATAAGTTAATATAAATATAGCTAAAACAGCATCTATTGCTTTAAAATTGCCTCGATATTGGTGACGTTTTCATTAGGCAGTTTCTTTGCATTTACTACTCTGCGAACTCCTTTCAAGGCTGAATTTCGATCCCGTGATGGTGGTGGTGGAGTTCGACTCAAACCCTTTTTATATTCTGCAATGGCAGCTTCTACATCTCCAAGACCAAGATAGACTTCGCCAACCGTAAAATCAACCCAGTAAGATACAATTTGTTGCTGCTGAAGCTGCTGACAAACTTTCAGAACATCTTGAAAAATCTGTGTAGCAAGCTCAGTATCACCCTTGGTTAAAGAAAGCGTTGCAGCATTAACCCCAGGGTAATATTGTGTTTTGTCTGCTTGGTAGGCACGGTAATAAGCCTCAATTGCAGCATCCAAATCTTGCGGATTGTCAGTTAATTTCCACTGTTCCCGATAGAACCTGCCTTGCAACGAGGCAAACTCTGAGTTTAAACGAAGTGTTTCGTTCCGAGAAATAATTTCATCGATAACAGTCTTTGCTTCTGGTAGGTTGTGGAGTTCAACGAGCGCTAACGCTTTGCGGTAAAGCAAAACGGTATCCCCATCAAGTAATTTGAGAGCATAATCTACTTCCTCAATTACATCCTGGAAGTATCCTTGATCTAACAAAATCTTACTCAACAACTCATGAACAGATGGATCAACAGGGTTAAAAGGCTTTCCTAGGGATGCATACATCTGTTGGCGCATAGCAAAAATTTCGTTGACTCGCCCTGATTGAATCAACTTTTCAAAGCGATCGCGCCATATTTCTATTTGCTCTGGATGTATAGCCTTCCGGGGACGATACAATTTAATCGCGTTGAAATACCTCTTTAAAGGTTCAGTATAAACATGAGCCTCAGGGTGGAGATCTGCTGCCATAGTTAATCGCTCACAAACCTGGCGCACTTGATTCTCATCTTCACCTTGATACAGTTGGTAGGAAGAAATCGGATTTGCCAACTCACCTGGTTTCATTGAGTAGATGATAGGAATAATTCCACGCTCTTTGTCGATTCCACTTGCAACTCCACACTCCCACATCACCCAAGGACGACCGGCACTTGTTGGAGTCTGGATTGCCAGAATGAAATTGCTCTCGGCAAGTTTTTCGTGTAGCTGATCGCGCCACTCAATACCAATAGTCATGCCACCAGCAGCATGAGAGTCACTTGAGTACCAAGCTTCGATGACACCTAGAGAAGTACTTTTAAGAAGTTCTTTCCATGCATCAGCTAAAGCTCTCTCTTCATGGTAATGACTGATTAAAACTTTAATGCGAGCCATCATGTATCGCCCTCGTTGTCTTTACATCAAGCTAGATGTTCTCATTATGTATATTATTCCCCCTTAATATTGCTGATATTAACCAACTTATAAGGTTGCTATCTCGGCAACTGGAAACCCATGCTTACGGGCTTCATCCATAAATGCCGCTGTCATATCTGCTTTACCTTCACCATGAGGTTTCCCATCCCACACAATCACCGCAAGAATTTTATCTTCAAAACTGTTCTCACCTGTTCTGTGCTTGTTGGTACTAGAAGCAAGTGATTGCGCCTGCTCAATAATTGCCTGATTTGCAGCCAGAAAAGCACCTTCGTCTTGATCATTCTTATGGAGAATCACCAGATCTCCTGCTGCTTCCACTTCACTACAGATGCGATCAAACAATGCGCCCCAATTCCCAGGGCGATCTGTGACTGAGATTTCGCGAAAGCGATCGCGCTCAAAAGGCAGGACAACACGACGCCGTAATCCCAACTCTCCCGCAGCATCCAAAGCGAGAAGATCAGCACCGCAAGCCGCAGAACAGACAAGCGAAGATATTTGATACTTCGTGAATAACTCACTGATACACCTGCGAACTTTTTCCGTATTCTCCAATGGAAAGCTAGGTTTCTGGGTGTTTGGGGCATCAATACGACGACCTGCCAATGCAACAATAATCACTAGAACATATCCTCCATAGGTAAAACTTTTACTAACTTTCTCACAGCTTATACCGAGTTGCGTTCATAGCTGCAACTACCCCCCGCCCCTCTCCTTAGCAAGGAGAGGGGTGCCCGGAGGGCGGGGTGAGGTTTTTGAATGCAACTTAGTATTATTGTGTGTTTCTCTCATCTACATGGCAACAAAAGCACCCATCCCCATATACGGGGATGGGTTGGGGGTAGAGTTTTACTTTTGACTAATGCACAGTCCTAATTGGTTGCGTTTCCTCAATATCTGGGCTACGTAAATTCTCCACCAGCGCCTGAATTTCTGCTGGAGGAGGTGGCGTGAGACGAGACACGACAAGGGTGACAATAAAGTTTAGCACCATACCTACAGTGCCAATACCTTCGGCAGAAACCCCAAAGAACCAAGCTGGCATACCCCCAAACTTAACGCCTACGATGTATGCGATAGTGAAGATTAAACCTATCACCATACCAGCGATCGCCCCTTCTTTGTTGGTGCGTTTGTCGAAGATACCCAGGATGATAGCTGGGAAGAAGCTAGAAGCGGCTAATCCAAAGGCAAAAGCCACGACTTCACCGACAAAACCTGGTGGATTCACCCCAAAGTATCCAGCACCAACGAGGGACAAACCGACCATCAAGCGTCCGACAAACAGCCGTTTTTGTTCTGATGCTCCCGGATCGACGATGCGGTAGTAGACATCGTGGGCTATGGAACTAGAAATGACCAGCAACAGTCCTGATGCTGTAGACAAAGCTGCTGCTAATCCCCCAGCCGCTACCAAAGCAATGACCCAAGGAGCCAGTTTAGCAACTTCTGGAGTGGCAAGCACAATGATGTCTCGGTCAATCGTAATCTCGTTTGTGTCTTTTTTTGGAGTTAACTGTAGTCGCCCGTCATTGTTTTTATCTTCAAAGGTCAACAACTTCGTGCGTTCCCACTTATTTGCCCAGTCTAACTGCTGTACTTCCGCAATTGTATGGTTGTGTAGGGAATTAATCAGGTTATAACGGGCAAACATAGAGAGGGCGGGAGCCGTAGTATACAAAATGGCAATGAATAACAGTGCCCAACCAGCAGAAAAGCGTGCTGAACGCACATCTGGTACTGTATAAAAGCGTACAATAACATGGGGTAGCCCGGCTGTTCCCACCATCAAAGCAATGGTGACAAATAGCACGTCGAGCATGGGCTTGTTGACAAATGGTTGAGTATACTGTGCAAACCCAAGGTCAACCTGAATTTGATTCAGCTTGTCGGCAATATCACTAAAGGTAAATGCAAATTGGGGAATTGGGTTGCCTGTGAGCAAGACAGCAATTGCAATAGCTGGGATGAGGTAAGCAATAATCAAAATGACGTACTGTGCAACCTGTGTCCAAGTGATGCCTTTCATGCCGCCCAGTACAGCAAAAAAGCCCACGATGACCATGCCGATGATGACACCTGTGTTGATGTCTACTTGTAGGAAGCGGCTGAAAACAATACCAACCCCCCGCATTTGTCCAGCAACATAGGTGAGAGAGACAAAAATGGCTGCCACAACTGCTACCAGACGGGCAATGTTGGAGTAGTATCTGTCTCCCACAAAATCGGGTACTGTATACTTACCAAACTTGCGGAGGTAAGGAGCCAGCAACAATGCCAGCAGCACGTACCCTCCCGTCCAACCCATTAAATAGATAGAGCCATCGTAGCCCATAAAACTAATTAGCCCCGCCATGGAAATGAACGAGGCTGCAGACATCCAATCGGCGGCAGTGGCGGCACCATTTGCAATCGACGGAACCCCTTGATCCGCTACAAAAAAGCCTTTACTATCTTGAACTCGTGATTGCCAACCAATGTAGAGGTACAGCAGGAAGGAAAGTCCAACTATTAAAATCGTCCAAATTTCAACTGACATGGTTTTTCCTTACCTTTTGATATTATGCTTGCGGTCTAACTTGTCCATTTGAAAGGCGTAGATGAAAATCAACGCTACAAAAATTAGGATTGAACCCTGTTGTGCCATCCAAAAGCCAAAGGGTACGCCAAAAAAACGTATTGTATTCAATGGTTGCACCAGCAAAATACTGAAAACGAGCGACACTAGCGCCCAAACTATTAAAAGGTTGCGAATCAAAGCAGTGTTTGCACGCCAATAAGACCGACTGTTTTCGCGATTCATTTTTTAGGTAAAAGCATGAAAAATGTAACAAGAATACTACCAGAAGTAGAGGTTAGGGTCTAGAAAAGTTCAAAATTCAAAATTATTTTTTTGAATTCATGATTTTGTATCTTGAATCGTCAAAGCCTCATACCAATTTTCTATGAAGCTGCACATTATTTTTACCCCTCCTAACCTCCCCAAAGTATTGGGGAAGTGCCGCAGGCGGTGGAGTTCTTTCGGAAGCATCTTCACATGGAAACGGTATCACACTCTATACCCAATCTCATAAGGAAGCTTTATATAAAAAAAATTATGGCTAATAAAAGCAAAACTGATTAAAAAAGCGTTAAGATAGTTTTCATAAATTTAATATTTTGTTACATTTATTAACGTAAAGTTTAAAAATCAAACAGGCTCATGTATTACACAAAAGACAACAGAGGCCAACAACTATGTACTGATCACCAGATAGATAGGCTGCTCTACATTAATACAGAGAGCATTCTGGCAGGATGATTGCAGGAAGTAGCGCGTGCCAATGCGTGAATTTTGTAGACGCCGAGCAGGTTGTCGCAGGGTATTTTAAATTTTGAATTGTTTACTATGGTTCTCCAGTCAAATCCAGGTTATGAAGTTTCAATTTTTGCAGTCTATATCATGGATGCTAATGAATTGATAAGACACTACGGGGTGGGAAACAGGGATTTTGTGCAAGTGAGCTTGCGCCAAGCGCACCTGAGCGAAATCTGTTTAGCTGGAATTAACCTAAGTCGGTCGGATTTAACTGGGGCGACTCTATCAGCGGCGAATTTGCGATTCTCAAATCTGAGTGAAGCGATTTTGGCAGAAGCAAACCTATGGAGAGCCGACTTAAGCGAAGGCTTTATGATTTGGGCAAATTTGAGCAAAGCAAATTTGATCCGAGCAAGTCTTTTTAAAGCCGACTTGCACAACGCTACTCTGGCTAAGGCAGACTTACGGTTAGCTGATTTACGCTACGCTGATCTGAGCAACACAAATCTAGAAGGTGCGGACTTGCGCTATGCTGACCTTAGCGGTGCTAACTTGGCAGGAGCCAACCTAAGCAAGGCAAACCTGACGGGTACAAAACTCACAAAGGCAGACTTGTATAAAGTAAACTTTACTAAAGCCATTTTGTCAAGAACCGACCTGTGTTATGCCGACTTAAGCAGCATCAATTTGGATGGTGTGGATCTGGGTGAAGCAAACTTAATCGGCGCAAACTTACCTGAATCACTTTCAAGTAGGGCAAACTAACAGCACCCTGCACAGTGGTATTATTCATCCATTAATGAATTTACGGGGTATCATTTTTTGGGGAGTAAACTCTAAGAGCGCCTCCTCCGTTTTGACTGGAAATTGGCAACAAAACGGAACTCCATAGTTTACTAGCGATGAAAACTTTAAATTCCCTATTGCACGATGTCCTCCAGCTTTCACCACATTTACGTTGTCAAGTTTATTTCAAAGCTTCCTTGACAGCGCTATCTCACGCAATGGAAGACTTGGTACTGGTAGGGACAGATAAGCCGCTAGTCATCGCCAATTTTCAGCAGGAGCGTTTTTATCGTCAGGAGATCCGTCGCTATCAGCGAATTGCCCAACGGACAGATCAGGTATATATCTTAGCTGTACCAGAATCTAATTTTGCGGCAATTTCAGACCCTTATGTTACAGTTCCTTTTGACCCCAACGACAGTCTAGCGCAAGAGTGGCATCTGATTATTATTGGACAACAGTATAGCGCTTGCATAGTCTGCCAAGAATACGCTTCCCCAGTAGACGCAGCATCGTTAGACCAGGCAAGACAGTTTCAAGGAATTTGGACATTTGAGCGTGAAGTGAGTATTCATGCAGCCCGACTTTTACTAGAGCGCATTGTAGGTGATCGACCGGAACTGGCTGATAAAGTAGAAATAGCGCGGCAACGTTATGGTCTAACTCTGATAAGCTCCAATCAAACCGTATCTGATCGCGTACTGGAAATTGATGCTAGATTGTTTACGGATCGACTGGTGACGTATTTGCAATCCAGTCAATACAAGCAGCTCAAGGCTTACCGTACCATTACTAAAAAGGAACGCCAAGAGCGCCTGATTAATACGATTAGTACCGCTATCCGCCACTCTCTCAACCCAGAAGAGATTTTCCAAATTACGGTGAGGGAACTCGGTGAGGTTTTTAGTCCTTGCCGCTGTCTGCTTTACCGCTATAATGCAATTGACCAACCAGCGCCTATTGAGTATGAAGCAGTAACTGATGGTCTACGTTCTTTAAAGGGAGAAATTTGGTCTTTAGCAAAGCATGAACTGTTTCAAGTGGCTTTGGCTGAGGATAGAGCTGTTGCCATTGCTGACACGACACAAGATTTGGGTATTCGGGTGTATCCGGAGTTAAGCGCTCAACTTCAGCGCTTTATGATTCGGTCTTTCCTTGTGGTTCCTATTCGCTATCAAGAAAACTGGTTGGGAATTTTAGAACTGCATCACTGTGGGGTAGAACCATTAGTTTGGAGTGATTCGGACAAAGCATTAGTAGAAGCGATCGCCGCCCAAGTCGGAGTCGCCTTGATACAAGCTCAAGCATACAACAACCTGGAAACTCTTAACCGTCAACTGGCAGCTTTAGAGCGTACCCAAAGTAACCTGATTGCTATTGTAGGACATGAATTGCGGACTCCCTTGTCTACTATCCAAGTTTGCTTGGAAAGTTTAGCTACCGAACCAGACATGCCGCTACAATTCCAGCAGTCAATGCTGCAAACTGCTCTGGCTGATTCAGAGCGTATGCGTCAGCTGATTCAAGATTTTCTCACTCTTTCTCGGTTAGAGGGTGGTTGGGTGAACTGGCAACTTGAACCTATCTCACTCCAGGCAAGTTTAGATCTCGTTCTCAGTAGCTTCAAAAAAAATCAATCACCCAAGAGTTTACCCCAGATTATTTTAGAATTGCCGTTTGACTTACCTTTGGTTCAAGCCGATGGGGAAGGAGTCATAGAAGTCTTAATGAAACTTTTGGACAACGCCTGCAAGTTCACCAATCCCGAGGGAACAGTGACAATTCGTGCCCGAGTTCTAGATCTGGAATGTATTGAAGTTGTGAATTTCCAAAGTCAGCACAATACTCAAATGTTAGAAGTGGTTATTGCAGATACAGGTCGAGGAATAGAACCAAGTCAGCTAGAAGCAATCTTTGAACTCTTCTATCAAGAAGAAGGATTCTTGCAACGTACCATTGGTGGTACTGGATTGGGTTTAGCAATTTCTCGTCAAATTATTCAAAAATTAGGGGGAAAGATTTGGGCTGTCTCTGGTGGAAAAAATCAGGGGAGTGAGTTTCACTTTACGCTGCCCATCGCACCTCCACCCGCTTAGATCATCCGCAGGATTCATTACACAGGTTTCATGCTGACAACGTATTCAAGCATACATCTAAATGTTACATTCACATCCTTCTTGCGATAGAAGTGTGGGTAAAACAAAAGCAGTTAAGTTCTTGATGGGTGTTAAGCTGGTCTCAGAGGATTTCTGGTCGTTCCCAAAACAGTCCCCTTATTGACTGAGCCGGGAATCCTTTTGGGATTTCTTTTGTTTTTATCTTATTCTCTAATTTAAATTTTAAATAAACTATTTGCTACCCTTTATTGCAAACCAAAAGCCCTCCAGACATCTGTTGGAGGGCTTTATGGTTGTAAATATTAACCTGGCACCGAGCTATTGTCACAGGCAGCTAC
>NZ_CAWUDP010000035.1:0-92566 GCF_963920835.1 Scytonema sp. PCC 10023 | reverse complement strand
AGAGCCTCAATATAATCATTGGGAGGCAGAGCCTCCTTTTAGGCATTCCTATGCAGAGCATAGGAACGAGAGGATGCACAGCAGAGGAACGAGAGGAACGAGAGAATGAGAGATTCCTGACAACTTTTCTCGTTCCTTGTCTCTGGCAAGGAATGCATAACTTGAGGCAGAGCCTCAATATAATCATTGGGAGGCAGAGCCTCCTTTTAGGCATTCCTATGCACAGCATAGGAACGAGAGGATGCAGAGCATAGGAACGAGAGGATGCACAGCATAGGAACGAGAGGAACGAGAGAATGAGAGATTCCTGACAACTTTGGCGAAGTCGGGAATCTAAGTAAAGGAAAGAGCATATTCCACCCATGAGTTTTAATCATAAATAAGAAAACACAAACCCAAAAGAAATGGTGAGAGTGTATGGTAAATCCTCGTCGAGTCATGATTCTTGCAGATGGCGATAACACCTTTATGGCAGCACAAAATTTTAATCGCAAAATAAATTGGCATAAAGTGCGGGACTATTTAGCAGATCCAAAAGAGGGGAGAGAACTGATAGATATGGTGATTTATCTTGGTTTACCCCCTGCTAAAGAAAGATTTGAGGAACAGCGAAAAAGCAAAGAAAAATTTATTTACTGGGCAAGAAGTAATGGTTTTTTAGTTGTGACTAAAGAAGGTAAAGCTAAGGGAGAAGAATACGAAAATAATGTTGATGTTGTGATGGCGATGGATGCGATTGAATTGGCTTTAGAAGTTAAGCCAGATATTGTTGTTTTGGTGACAGGAGATTCTGATTTTGCTTATTTAGCAGAAAAACTGAGAAGAAGGGGAATGCGGGTTGAGGTCGCTTCTGTTGAACAATCTCTAGGAAGTGAGTTAAAAAATGCGGCTAATAGTGTGGTGGATTTAACTGAGGTGTTTGATAAATTTGACCAGCATGATACTAGCCAAAATTATCACCGCATTGGTAGTTCTAATGTCTTTGATTGATGAATTGGCTAGGGTGTCGTACTCTCGCGCTCCATACCCTACAAACTTTAAAAGAAGGGAGTTATTCATGAAGACAGTGAATGGCAAGTTAATTAATCAAGAACGAAATCAGTTAGAGGAACTGACACAAAGGACTGAAAAAATAATTCTACGTTGCGATTCTTTAGAATCTCAGGTGACTGCTATTAGCAAGCAAGACTACACACAATATTTGCAAAAGGTATACCAGGAGGTAAATAGTGCAAAATCCTATTTGCAAAAGCTTGATAAAAGAATTGGCTTGTTGGAGGAGGTGGCATTAAAGCAAGCTAAACAGTTGTTGTTTCTTAAGATTAGCAGTGTTATAGGTTTGGTAGGCTTGTCGTTTATGTTTTACATGAATTATCAACCTGAATATGACAACAATCAACCTCAAAAACACGCGGAATCTATAGAATTCAGTAAAAGGGACTGGGGATTAGGGATCAGGGATTGGGGTAGTGGTATATTAAACGAAAAATTATGGAAGGGGTAATATAGCGATTCGCAGATTCGTAAGGTACAGGAAAAATAATTAACCGCAGCCTGTAGCTGATGGACGCAGATAAATTTGTACCTCAGCAGGCTGGGAAACCCTATGAAGCCCTCCCAAATTTTAGGGTATTTTCCCAGTCGCCAGTCCCCAATCCCCAAACAACAGCGCGGCATTCTTCCCTGACCAACGAGTACGTATGGTGGGGGACTCCGAAGCGCGACCTGTTGAACAGTAATCTAGAAATGAGTTAAGACTTACGCATATGTCACATATCAAAAATGGTGGGTGACGCTACAAGTTTTTAATCTGTGTACAAAGTTTTGTCGTAGCGTCACACACCCTACGGATTGAATGTGCTAGTTGCTTCTGTTTTGGGTTTCCTTCGGGTACAGAATCGCTAACGCGACGCGAACATGGTTAAGAATTAGAAGACAGTGAGGAAATGAAATGAGAGCAATTGTTAATGGCAAACTGGTAGATTTACCAGAAGGTACAACTGTTGAAGAATTAAGAAAAAAATTGCCGGAAATTGGTCAGGATGATGTGATGGAGGAGGGTTTTAGCGGTACTCGTCCTCTAAAAAATAATGAAGCGCTCAAAGAAGGTTCAAAGGTTTGGACTGTGCCCAAAATTGTGAAAGGGTAATGCAGTGAACAGTAAACAGTGAACAGTTATCAAAATAAGCAGCTTTCTTGAACTGATAAGTGATAACTGATAACTGTTGAATTGTAAAATATTTTGAGGTGAAGTATGGCAGTGACAATTAGCCAAGATAAATCCGGGTTGAAGCCGAGTACGAGAATTATAGAAGAACTCAAACTGTTAGAAAAAGTCGCTAAGAATGTCATTGTTGGTAGCAAGACAGTTGGCGATATAAAATATACGGCTATTCTTATCAAGGGAATGCCTTTGTCTTCCAAAAAATTCACGGTTTCTAACACAGATGTTTTGTTTTTGTTACCACCAGATTATCCGCGACTTCCTCCTATTGGTTGCTATCTAAATTACCCGTGGAATACGGTGGGAGAGGGAGACCATCACTTTACCAGGCAAAGTTATTATGGTGCGCCGTTCCTAAGTGAAGAAGGATGGTATTGGTATTGTGTGGGATTGGGGGGAGGATTTAATCATGATGTATGGTTGAATTCTTGGAGACCTAGTCATAATGCTGAGAAAGGTCATAATCTTGCGACTTTGTTTGTAACTGCACGTTACGCGATTAATAGTGAGGATTGACCCTCGCTACGGTTCAATTCCAAATTCAAAATTCAAAATTCAAAAACATGAAGAAATCTGCTGAAATTTCTCTGCATATACCACCAAAAATGTGGTCTGAGTTTCGGTATTCGATGCTCAAGTCTCGGATGTTTAATGAAGAAGTCATTGGTTTTTTATTTTGTCAGCGTCATCAAGTTTTAAAACACAAAATCCGGTATATTCCTAAAACTTGGGTTGTTCCTTCTTCTGACTGCTACGAACATCAATCTACAAGTGGATTGGTATTGAAACAGCATTTTCATTCATATCTACTGGAAAATCATCTTCTGGAAGGTTTAGATGTCGTTCACATTCATACTCATGCGGGTCGAAGTCTGCCTGATTTTTCCTATATTGATGACCGCTATGAGTCGGAATATGCGCGGTTTATCGCGTCTGGTTTTCCCAAAAAACCTCGCTTGATTTCGGGTGTCTTTGACGAGGATTTACAATCTTGTCAATTCCGGATGTGGGATAGAAAAGGACGGAATTTTGAAAATGTAAAATTCTGTCATTCATTGTTTGAAGTGTCGGAAAATAGAGATGTGATGAATCATATTGACTTGAACTATGATTTGATGTTTGCTCGGCAAAAAATCTTTGGGGAAGCGAATCAAAAGCAACTTAATAAGCTCAAAGTGGCATTAATTGGTTGTGGTGGTATTGGTTCAGTTGTTGCGGAATTATTGGGGCGTTTGGGTGTGAAGAATTGGGTATTAATCGACCATGATAAATTGGAAACAGTTAATCTCAACCGGATGCCTGGTGCTACACAAGAAATGGTAGAGCAACAATGGCATAAAGTGCATTATGTCAAGCATATTATCAAAAGAATTTACCGTGAAGGTTCTTGTGTGAAAGCCATACCAACCTCAATTGAAAGTGAATTAGCTAAACAAGAAATAGCAACTTGCGATTTAATTGTGGTGGCGACTGACAATCACCTTTCTCGAAAAGTTGCTCAAGAGTTAGCGTTGGAATATATGCGTCCTTTGGTGTGTCTGGGTACTCACATAGATGTGAAACCAGACAACACACCGCGAATGTATTGCAGAGTTACTGTTCCTCCTCTGGGGGGTGGTTGGTGTTTGATGTGCGGTAATATTATCAATCTGCAACGGGCGGCTTTAGAGTCTGCACCTTCTGATATTCATCAACTAGCTGCGGGTGCGGGTTATTTAGAAGGTGTGAATGATCCAGCGGTATTTTGGCTCAACAGTATCTGTGCGAGTACGGGTGTTGGTGTGATTCACGGGATGGTGAGCGGTTTTTTGAATGTAGATTCCGGTGTTGACTGGATTTATGAGTTTCCCGGTAGTGATTGGCGTAAGACGAATATTGAGTATTTGCGGAGTGATGGTTGTTATTTTTGTGCTTGAGTAGAAGGTTGTCTCAGATCTTGCACCTCATGAGTGAATGGAGGCGGAGCCTCTAGAATTGCATTCCCAGGCTGGAGCCTGGGAACGAGAGTGCCCGAACCTGGTATGACAACCAAACTGGAAAACGCCTTTTCCACTGCCATGCCATATTAAAGCTGTTGCTAGAGGAACACAGTCAATGCAGAATATGTATAGCTACCAGATGACGCTAGAAGGTGAGGTATTGCGAGTAGGGTTTAATCGAACTTTACCTGCACAGGGCGATCGCATTGCCAAAGATACCCTGGAATTATTAAACCAAATGATGGATTCTGGGGAAATTACTGGAGGTAAGCGTATTTTAATTGACGGGCCGCAATCTGTTGCTGTCAGTTATATTATTGCCCATAAGCTCGGTCATTTATACGAAGTCGTTGCTGTTCTCGACCCTAAATTGGGGAGTAAAATCAGTACGCCGACTGGCTCATTAAGATATAAAAACTACATAGTAACCGTTTCTCACGGTTCATCATACAAAGTGGGAGATGTGATTGAAACCGAAGAAAAGCAACAAGAGCGTAATATTATTAAAGTCGTCTTGTGTGGACCACCACAATCAGGCAAATCATGTTTGCGGGATGGTTTAAAAAGAGCGATTTTGCTTACTTTAGGCGCACCTTATCCTTATGTAATTACCGCTTGTCCTGATGGTGAAGGGTCTTGGCATCAACAAGCTTGTGAAAATAATCAGCCAGTAGCCAAAGACTGCAAGCGAAACAATAAAGCAGATGTTACCCCAGAATTTGCACAAGAAGCGGCTAAATGGGTCAAAAGTGCGAATCAATTAATTAACATTGTTGATGTTGGCGGTAAAACCTCTCCAGAGAATGAGACAATCATGCAGCCAGCATCTCACGCAGTTATCCTTGCAGGGGATACAAGCAAGTTTGCAGAGTGGGAAGGTTTTTGTCAAAAATTAAATCTCAAAATTGTTGCAAAGATTCACAGTCAGTTATATGCAACTCAAGACGAGGTTATTTTCGCTGACGAGTGGAAGGAGAACACCAACGAACTGCTAAAAATCGCACCATTACTCACGGGTAGCGTTCATCGCTTAGAACGGGGAGAGGATTTATCTACTCGTCCAATGATAAAAGCACTGGCTAAGGTGTTGATTCATTTGACGAAATGTTAAGGTTTTTATCGTTAAACCTGAAAGAATCCCTAAAGTGGCGTATTCGTATTTATGTAATAAAAATAACTAATTGTATGGTAGCATTTACTAGTATGCCATTTTACTTTTCGACCTGATGCTTGCTATGAAATGGTTTGAGATGGCAAGAAGATTTGCAGAATCTAGAAAGTCAGTATGACAAATTTTACTATGCTGACAGCGCTTTTCATTTCCACATACCACAAAGAGCGATGGTAAGGGCACGAAGCTTTGCTGTGCCCCTACAACCAACCTGTGTTCTACTCAATAGAAAACTGCTGTATAAAAAATCCAGTAACGAAAAGGGAGCTATTTTTGATTGAATACGACTAATAAAATTTACACAGTCATTACTTTTGCTCCTGTGCAGGGATTTATCGAGAAATCGCGGAAGTTGCGAGATTTGTATGGGAGTTCTTATCTACTGTCTTACTTATCTTGGGTAATTTGTAATGCGGCGGAAAAGCATGGTTGTAAAGTCGTTTCTCCAGCTTTACCAAATATGACTCAGGGAATGCCCAACCAGATTATTATTGATGGTGATTTCCCAGAAAAAGATGCAAAATCAGCCTTTGATACCGCTTGGAGATGCGTTACGGAAAGTTGTCGTGAGTGGGTTGAGGAGAATGTTAAAGGTGAATGGGAATATACATCTTGGAAAAGAAGTTGGGGTTTGTGGACAAAATATGCATGGGAATTTTTCTGGGTTCAAGGGGAAGCAAATCAGAGTATAAGTGATGTTAGGGAAAAGCTGAATGAGAAAAAACGCTGGCGTGATTGGACTGGGATAAATTGGCAAGGTGAGAGTTCTACTCTTTCTGGTGCGGATGCGATCGCCTACCCCGGACTTGGTAAAATTTCCGATCCTCGCAACTATAATTACCAGCAAGAAAAAAAAGAGGTCAGGGATTTCTACGAAGCACTCAGCAAGAAATTAGGGGAATCATTCATAAAGTCAGTTGGGTTAAAAGTTCCTGACGATAAAATGAGCGAACGTAGCAAAGAGTATGGGGAGTCTTTTATCGATCCAGATGAAGAATTAAGTATTCCGGAATTAATCAAGCGACTAATTACCCATAAAGCAATTGCTGACAGATTAACTGAACGACTGAAAAATTATTATGGAAATAATGGGGTAATTCTTAAAAACTTTGCCCAGCAAGTAAATAAGCTCTCAGAAGACCTAAAACCCACTAGCTTCACCGACTTAAGCCGACTTAATAAGAATAAGCGTACTGGTGAACAAATAAAACAAGAAAAATTCTGGAGTGGTTGGTTTCAGGGAGATGGTGATAAAGCTGGTGAATACCTGAAAAGTTTTGCAAATAAAGATGAAGAAGCTGAGGAAATTGAAAAGTTTAGTACCGAGATGAGGGAATGGGGTGATTACTTTAAAAAATTACCCGAAAGTAAAACAATTGCGAATTGGCGTGTTGTTTACGCAGGTGGCGATGATTTTTTAGGTGTGTTTTATAACAGAAAAGATGCCGTCGATTGTGTGAAATTTTTCTCTAAATTTAAAGCCGATACTTGGAACGAGGGCAAAGTCAAGCCAGAGGAAAAAAAGAAAATTACTGTCAGCGTTGGTTTTGTTTGGGCTTCACCCGATATTCCGCAACGCGATGTATTACAACATTGTCGCGAGGCTGAGAAATCAGCCAAAAGCAATGGAAGAGATAGGATTGCTTTCCGCATTTTATTTAATAACGGTAATCACTTAGAGTGGGTGTGTCCCTGGTGGCTTTTAGAAGCTGGTTTGCTGTCGAGTTATCGCGATCGCCCCTTGGGCGGCTCCCCTTGGGAGCATCGGGACAAAAACGAGAGTAAAGCAAAACAAAATTGGACGCATATATATAATGATGTCGCAGTTCTAGAATCGCGTCACGCCTTTGAGGATAACAGTATAAATATTGCTTTAGCTTTGTTCGAGATATATTTTCCAACGCAGATAGACAAACTGAAACCAAAGAATTGGTGGAATGAGTACGATGCTGATAAGCGACTCATCGAAACAGGAATTTTGGGCGATCGCCTTCCTTACACCACAGATCAAACTGAGATTGGTGAGTTGAATCAAACCAAAGTCAACAAAGCTATAAACGATTGGATTATTAACCTTGCGAAAGTGGGATTTCACCTATGTCAACAGCAGAAACAGTAGAAAAAGATTCTACATCATCAGACAATTCTTCTCGTCCTCCATTCCAATATTTGATAGTCATCGAACCTTTAGGTTTTCTTTACGGTAGCGCAGGTAAATTCCTCTCACCAAAAAATTTGGTCGGACGTTCGGGAAGTAGTTTTCCTCCAAGTGCTGCGGCAATATCCGGGTTATTTGCAGCATACTACAAAGGCGATATGAATTACCTAGAGAAATTACAACTTGCAGGTCCATTTTGGGCTTGGAGTGAAAACCCACAGAACTTTTATGTTCCCACGCCCTTCAATTGCTTGGTAAAAAATCTTGTCATTAAAGACTTGTTAACATGGTACAAAGATAGCAGAGAAACTGAAGGAAAGTGGCAACCATCTGTTGTTGATAAATTCGATAAGGGAACTTGGATTGCGATTCAGCAGTGGGAAAAGATTGCATTTAGACAACAAGAAGAATCTCAAAACATTCCACTAGCTACTCCTCCTTGGAAATATACTCCACACCTACACCCCCGATTTAAAGAAGATGAACGCAGAGTTGATGAAGATTTAGAGCGTGGTAGTTTATTTTTAGAAAATGCTGTGCAGTTAAATCCTGATGCTTGTTTAGTATATCTCTCTAATACCAAACTCAAAGATGCTTGGTATCGCTTTGGAGGAGAAGGACACATGGTCGATGTTAAGTGCATTGACTTGTCCCAGATTGTCCAAGATTTACTCAACCAACCTGTGGGACGCAGTTTTGCATTAATTACACCTGGGGTTTGGGGTTCCAATCGCTTATCTAAACGAGAACCTGTTTATTTGGAAAAAGGTAATAAGCAAAAATACGAACAAGAAAACCCAGAAAGCAACGAGAAAATAGTTTGGTCGCTAGAAGCTTTAATCACAGAACGTCCCATACCCTTTCGTTACCGCTTGGGAGATTCTCAACCGGTTTCTAATGAACGCGAACAACGTAAAAAACCGCCTAAATTATTGTCTCGCGGACGTTATGCGGTTCCTGCGGGTACTGTTTACGTATTGAAAGAACCAATAAATCAATCTTGGCAAAATTGGGATGATAAATGGTTTCCCCAAGAAGGTCCTTCTTTGAAGCGTTGGGGATGCGGACTAGCACTACCTTTACCCAGTGCAATTGACCCCTCTCCAAACCTCTCCCCGACACGGGGAGAGGCTTAACAACTTTATCGTACATTCAAGGGTTTAAGACCCCTACGTCTACACGTAGCATCAGTTTGAGTTAGGGTTTAAATCCCCAACTCAAACTGTCTTTAATTTTGAACTTTGAATTTTGAATTTTGAATTGTTAACTGGAGTTATATAAATGTACCAAAAAGCTTACGGCATTATTGAAACTTTAGCACCTCTGCACGTTGGAGCGAGTGCGGGGGAAGAAACAGGTAACTTAAACCTGATTTTCCGCGACCAGTTTACCCAGACGGGGATAATACCTGGGAGTTCGATTCGTGGTCGGTTTCGTGCAGATATGCGATCACACAATAAAGATTTAGCTAATGACTGTTACGGACACGAAGCAAAACCAAATAATCCCAACAGTACCACTGAAGCTTTAATCAAATTTGAATATGCATCTCTAGTTTGGCTTCCTGTATTTTGTCCCGGTCAGCCTGTTGTTTGGGTCACTTGTCCTCGCTTACTACGTCGCTACCAGAAAATTACTAAAACTTCATCTACCGATAACTTACCTAAACCTTATCAAGTCCAACTGCAAAACCGTCGTAATGTCCTATTTTTTAATTTAGGTTTTCTCGACAAGTTGCAACAAGTGGATAATTTATCACAGTGGATTCCAACCCCTCAAAGCTTACAAGATTTGCCGGTAAACTTAGTAGTCGTAGATGATAATGACATAGGAATCATTCACGAAATGGCACTCTATCACCAGAGTCGAGTCCGCTTAAAAGATGAAGAAAAAATTGCTGATGATAAAGGTTTTTTTAACGTCGAGGCTTTACCCGAAGGTAGTATTTTAGTTTTTCCTGTCGCCGTTAGAGAACAAGAAGATAATTCTGGTTATTGGCAATTGGGATTAGAAGAAACTAAATGGGAAGCATCAAAAAATACTTCTAAAGTATGGTCTAAAGAATTGTACTTTGGCGGATTAGAATCAATTGGATTTGGTCGATGTCAAGTAACTTTAACAGGCAAATACTTTACTGAGGATAATTGATTATGGCATGGCAGTCTTATGGCTTAGATGATATCGCAAGACAACTGATTAAAAAACAAACTCAAGAATCGATTAAAGAATCTCACAAAATGCGGACAGCAGTTGCTTATGGACTAGAAAGATTTTGGGGAGAAGGTTTACGTTTAGAAAAAGAACCAAAAAAAGCAGCTTTTTGGAAAGAAACTTGGGACAAACTAGTAGAAATTCTGGCATGTGCAGATATTTATATCCCCAAACATGACAGTATCGACCCAAAAAAAGAGGAGTTATGGAAGTTATCCCGTGAAGAACAACAAATAGCTTTAGCTGTTTTAACTCAACTTTGTGATTGCCTAGTTTGGTGGACACAACGCTATAAAAATATAGTTTAAATAGGAAGGAAATTTTATGGAAGTTCCAAGAATGTATCGCGCACAATGGGAAGAACGTTGTCAGTTACAATTCGTTCCTAAAACTGAAGACAGAGACCAGTGGTTAAAAGAATGGATAGATCCAGAAGGAAATGGAAATGTTTCTCAGCATTCACTTGGTTCTAAACCTGAAGGATATGATGGTTCAGTTTATCGAATAAGAATCAAATTTCCCTATCGAGTTTTTACGAATAGTGGACAAGATGATAATATACAACGTCCTCCCTTTGGGAAAAAAGGAATTCCTTTTATTCCCGGAAGTAGTATTAAAGGATTATTTCGTCGTGTTTGTAATCATGAAGACAAACTCTTCTACTGCGGAAGTACAGACAAACCAGGATGTTTACGATTTCATGGTGCTTACCCCATTGGTGACTGGACAGGAAAAGTACGGTTCCCTATTACACGAAATGGAGAGCAATTATCTGAAACTTGTTACACTATTTTAGATATTGCTCATCCTCAACAAGAAAAGCAAGTAGAAAGACAAGAAACTACCAACGCCAACACCTTTATTAGTTTATTGGAACCAACTTTAGTTTTTGAATTTAGTAACAACGATAAGAATAGTGATAGGAAGATTGATTGGCAAGAAGTTAAAAGTTTACTGGAAACAGCATTAAAGCAAGGACTTGGAGGAAAAACCAGCAATTGTTATGGTATTTCTGGTAAACCAGACTTTGTGACTTTTCCCGAAACTATTCATTTAAGCCTGAGTGGTTCTGGTGTCAGTTCGACATTACTTAAAGGAAAGGTTGATTTACGTAAAAACTGGTCTGGGAACGAACCCCAAGGACAAGGAAAACCAGAATTTAGACATAATATTTTTAAAGCCTCATTAAGAGGTCATGTTAGTCGTATCTTAGCAGGAGTATGTCATGATAAAGAACTGGTGAAAAAAAGAACAAATGAATTATTTGGTAGTTCTGATAAATTAGGTGGAGTAAAAATTTTTTGGGAGCAAACACGCAAACCTCAGCATAACTCAAAAGCAAAAAATCCAACCTACAGCGCACAAGGTATTTTACATATATATAGCCAGGAAAATCAAAGTTTAATTCAACAGGTGGTTCAATTCGCTTATGTTCTGGGTGGTTTTGGAAAAACTTGGCGTCGGGTATCTCATGAACATTTTTTCCCTAGTTATCACCAAAATAATTTTGCTATTGGTTGTCACTGGGTTGGCACATGTACAGGTTTTGAACCTATAAATAATAGACAAGATTTAGCTGGTTTTCTTAATCGACTTTATCATAACTGCCAGCAATATCTTTCTATAGATTCTCCTACATCTATCAGAGAATGGCGAGAAGCATGGCATCCTGCAAGAGTGGCTGTTTACAGTGAAATCTTTAGTGAGTCAGAAATCTCCAAAAAGTCACAAGCTATAGAATTATTTCATCAAGAGCCTTTTAAACATACTCCAGCTATTGGAGGTAGAAATCCCAGTAGAGACGAAAACAAAAAAAGTAAGCTGGAATTTGTCAGTTCTGTCTGGCATCGAATGCTACCAATCTACGACGGTAAGCAATACTTAGAAATTGTCACAGTGTTTCATGGCGATCGCACTCCTTGGCGAGACCAGCTCAGACCCTTTATTAATAGTCTAAAACACAAAGGGCTACAGTTATCTTGGGGACAAGAACCCAGATAGCCATTTGGAAATCTCTATTTCCACGGTAGTCCGTTTTAGTGGTGGGTACTTCACACCGTTGACTTATATTTCAATACGGTTCGGTTAGCTTGTTTATCGCGCGAAGATCCCCCCAACCCCCGCCACTTGCGGGACTGTCGGCAGAGCCGCCCAACGCAGTGGCTCCCCTTAAAAAAGGGGGGCTATTTTCCTTCTTTGGTTTCAGCGATTTCGCGAGATGCGTCGATTAGCGAATCGAATCATAAAATTTGGGCACTCGGCGGAGTGTCAATTTGCGACTTCCACCATCTGAATAACAGCGCCTAACCCAGCGCCCATTTCTTCCGGTGTAATTTTGCCGTCTTTGTTGACATCTAGCGCATCAAACACGGCGTCGGTTCCCATCCATTCTTCGCGGGTGATGAAGCCATCGCCATCCAAATCGTAGATATGAAAAATATCCTGAGTGGCATGGCTGAGGGTAGCCTCTCCCTCCAAACGGGCAAGTCGTTCTGCCAGTAATGTTTCTAAAGTTTCCAGTGCCTTGGTAAAACCTTTGATACCTTCTTCTAATTTTTCGGATGCCATCCGGTCAGCAGCGTGCATCTTGTCAAAAGTCGCTTTGTCCATCGGTATCTTTTCGATGTCTGTGGCTGCTGCTTTGGCGGGGTCAAGTTTACGAGGTAGTTCCCCAGTTGTTGCGTTCAACTCAGCCAACAGTGCTGGAGAAATGGTCAGCAAGTCACAGCCAGCCAGTTCTGTAATTTCACCAACGTTGCGGAAACTCGCTCCCATGACTTGGGTTTGATAGCCAAATTTCTTATAGTAATTGTAAATTTTAGTCACAGAAACCACTCCTGGGTCTTCCGCAGGCGAGTAACTATCGCGTCCGGTTTCTTTTTTGTACCAGTCGAGAATGCGCCCAACAAAAGGGGAAATCAGAGTTACGCCAGCTTCCGCACAGGCGATCGCCTGGTGAATCCCAAACAACAGAGTCAAGTTGCAATGAATACCTTCTTTCTCCAAGATTTCTGCAGCCTTAATCCCTTCCCAGGTAGAGGCGATTTTGATGAGAACGCGATCGCGCGAAACACCAGCCGCTTCATACTGAGCAATCAAATCGTGTGCTTTAGCAACAGTACCTTCCGTATCATAGGAAAGGCGTGCATCGACTTCCGTAGACACCCGACCAGGAATAATTTGCAAAATCTTCAACCCAAACGACACTGCCAAACGGTCAAACGCCAGAGTTGCCACTTCCTTTTGGCTTGCTTGCGAACCTGCATCTTTCTTTGCTTGGAGTAAAGTCTGGTTCACAATTTCCCGATAGTTTGGCATCTGTGCCGCAGCAGTAATCAGAGAGGGGTTGGTAGTCGCATCTTGCGGCTTAAACTTTTCTATCGCTTGGATATCCCCCGTATCTGCAACCACAACAGTTATTTCCCGTAATTGTTCAAGTAAATTTTTAGACATACTAACTCCTTAAATCAAAGATTTAGATCAGCAACAGACTACTGGCAAATGTTAGCTTTTTGGGAAAATTAAAAATTATACATTTACAATTATTTTCTCACGGATGAATCAGCACTACACTTCTTACAGAAGTCATTTTTGGAAAATCAAACCACAGATAAACAACAGATGCACACAGATAAATTATCTGCGTATATCTGCGTGCATCTGCGGTTCCAAATATCCCATTACCGGATTGCTGCTACAAATGTAGTTAACAGTTGTTAGTGTTAACTGATCACTGGTAACTGATAACTGGTAACTGATAACTGGTAACTGTTAACTGATAACTGTTAAGCTACAGTCGCCGCTATGCGTTCCAACAGACCTTCCTTCTGTGCCATAGACAACATGAGGTCAATCACGCGATTCGAGTAACCCCACTCGTTGTCGTACCAGGCAACAACCTTAAAGAAGTTAGAATTCAGTTCAATACCAGCACCCGCATCAAAGATGCTGGAACGGATATCTCCCTGAAAATCTGTAGAAACAACTTCGTCTTCCGTGTAGCCCAAGATACCTTGTAGCTCGCCTTCGGAAGCCTCCTTCATCGCAGCGCAAATTTCTTTGTAGCTCGTGGCTTTGGCAGTTTTAAAAGTCAAATCAACGACTGAAACATCGGGCGTCGGAACCCGGAATGCCATACCAGTCAACTTGCCCTTCAACTCCGGCAAAACAAGTGCTACGGCTTTTGCTGCGCCTGTAGAAGAGGGAATAATGTTCTGCGCCGCACTGCGACCTCCTCGCCAGTCCTTTTTGCTGGGACCGTCTACAGTTGGTTGAGTGGCGGTCATGGCGTGTACTGTAGTCATCAGCCCTTCAGTTAATCCAAAGTTGTCGTTGATGACCTTAGCGACAGGAGCCAAACAGTTTGTGGTACAGCTAGCATTAGAGACGATGGTATCTTTTTCTGGGTCAAACAGGTGATGATTGACACCCACCAGCAGAGTAGGAACCCTGTCTGGATCTTTCGTGGGAGCGGAAATGATCACCCGCTTTGCTCCTGCTTTGAGGTGATTTGCTGCTCCTTCATGATTGGTGAAAAGCCCTGTAGATTCTACTACATAATCTGCCCCGGATTTACCCCAAGGCAATTCTGCTGGATTCCTAATTGACACACAAGGAATGAAATGTCCGTTGACAACAATGCCATCTTCCTTGGCTTCAACTTTGCCCTTAAAGGTTCCGTGGGTTGAGTCGTACCTGAGTAGGTAAGCGAGGTTATCTGGTGGTACTAGGTCGTTAATGCCGACAAACTCGATGTTGGGGTTGTTGATGCCAGCGCGAAACACAAGTCGCCCAATCCGACCAAATCCATTAATACCAACTTTCAGCTTAGTCAATTTGAAAACTCCTGTTGTTGAAAATCACAACACTAGGGATTTCTGGGGGTTTTGACCCCAAAAGAGAGTCGGGGAGAGTAGGAGGAGCAAATTCTTCCTCATTTCCCTCATCTTCCCCAGGCTCTTCAATATCTTCTTGACCCAATCCTGACAGTATATGCAACAGAAAGCGGATTTAATTGGCATCTTTTAAGGTTTGTTAAGGTTTGAGGACTTAGCTAGCTCCGGCAGAAGCCCCACATCCTACCGTCAGGAGGTGTGGGATGAATGCCGGGGTGCTCATTGTACGTAAAGCGACCAATATCAACTGTCGGTTGATTCGGGAGTGGGGACAGTGCAATGAGCGCCAATCTCCGTGTTGGGCAACCTATCAACAAGCGTCTTCGACAATTTGAGTGATTGTCTTATCTTTGCTTGCTGCATATGACCGCAACTTGTTTAACCTGCTTTGTTGATATCCTCAAGTTTAACCTTTGATTCTTTCATAAGTGGGTAGGCAGTATCTACCCAATCTGCTAACATAGAGAGGTGTTGACGCATACTAAAAAGCTGGTCAACTATCCGTACCTAGACAACTAAAGATAAGGGGTTGCATCGGGAAGTGCGGTCTTAAATTGCTATTAATAGCCGACTACTGCCTCCGGTGCGTAAAATCTTTAAGGAACGTAGGTCAATGGTTTTGAAATCATTCAAGTCGGGCAGGACACGAACCTGACTATAAACTGCGGTAATGGGAAACAGTTGGAGTACCACGAACGAAGCTCTGGAAAGATAAAATCTGCCAGAAGCCTACACCGACCGCTTGCGGCGGTGTAGGAGTGTCACGAATTCACCCAGTCCCCAATCACTAGTCCCTTTAGTGGGGCCACTTCCAGTTCTGGATTTCTGGCATATCCTCGCCGTACTTGTTAATGTAGTGCTTGTGTTCGATCAGCTTGTCTTGCAGCATCTGCTTGACATAAGCCGCTTTGTACCCTAAATGTGGTACGCGATTAATCACGTCTATCGCTAGGTGGAAGCGATCTAAATCGTTAACTACGGTCATATCAAAGGGCGTGGTGGTCGTTCCCTCCTCCTTGTAACCCCGCACATGAAGATTTGCATGATTTGTCCGGCGATATGCTAGACGGTGAATCAGCCAAGGATAACCGTGGAAGGCAAAGATAATCGGCTTGTCGGTGGTAAAAATACTGTCGAAGTCTTTGTCGTTGAGTCCGTGCGGGTGTTCGCTTTCAGGCTGAAGTTTCATTAAGTCCACCACGTTCACTACCCGCACCTTGAGATCAGGGAAGTTCTGCCGCAAGATGTCCACCGCCGCCAAACTTTCCATAGTGGGAATGTCTCCTGCAGATGCCATCACCACATCTGGTTCACCACCTTTGTCATTGCTTGCCCATTCCCAAATACCGAGACCTTTAGTGCAGTGTTTGATTGCTGCATCCATGTCCAGGTATTGTAGAGCGGGTTGTTTCCCAGCAACGATGACGTTGACATAGTCACGGCTACGCAAACAGTGGTCAGTTACCGATAGCAAACAATTGGCATCGGGGGGCAAATACACCCGAACCACTTTTGCTTTCTTGTTGACTACAACGTCGATAAAACCGGGGTCTTGGTGAGAAAAGCCGTTGTGGTCTTGCCGCCAAACATGGGAGGTGAGGAGGTAGTTGAGGGAAGCAATGGGTCTGCGCCAGGGAATGTCCTGGCTCGTGTCAAGCCACTTGGCATGCTGATTGAACTGAGAGTCTACAATGTGGATGAAGGCCTCGTAGCAGGAGAAGAAGCCGTGGCGACCTGTAAGGAGGTATCCTTCTAACCACCCCTGACAGGCATTTTCGCTAAGAATTTCCATCACCCGACCTTCGGGAGACAAGTTTGCGTCTTCAGGAAGTCTCTCGGCTGCCCAAGTGCGGTCTGTTGTCTCAAACACAGCATCTAAGCGGTTTGATTTGGTTTCGTCTGGACCGAAGATGCGGAAGTTGCGGCTTTCGGTGTTGAGTTTCATCACATCCCGCAGGAATTTTGCCGTCACCTTAGTAGCTTCGCCAACATCCCTGCCTCGTTCGGTAACTTTGAGGGCATAATTCTCAAAGTCAGGTATTCTCAAGTCGCGCAGCAGAAGACCGCCATTAGCATGGGGGTTATCACCCATGCGCAGCTGTCCCTTGGGAGCCAATTCGGCGAGTTCTGGAATGAACTTGCCGTTCTCATCGAAAAGTTCTTCTGGTTTGTAACTCCTCAACCACTCTTCTAGGAGTTTGAGGTGTTCTGGCTTGCTTGCCAACTCCCCAAAAGGAACTTGGTGCGATCGCCAATAATTCTCCGTTTTCTCGCCATCGACTTCCTTGGGTCCTGTCCAACCTTTGGGGCTTCTCAGGATAATCATGGGCCATTGTGGACGTTCACGAAAGCCATTGTTCCGCGCGTCTTCCTGAATTTCTTTGATTTCGTTCATGGCAGTTTCCAGAGTTGCTGCCATCAACTGGTGCATAGTTTCCGGGTCGGAACCTTCCACAAAGTAAGGCTTGTAACCGTAGCCTATAAATAAGCTTTCCAACTCCTTATGGCTGATCCGTGACAGCACCGTCGGGTTGGCTATCTTGTAGCCGTTGAGGTGGAGGATCGGCAGAACAGCCCCATCATACACAGGGTTGAGGAACTTGTTCGAGTGCCAGCTTGTGGCTAGAGGTCCGGTTTCCGCTTCGCCATCACCAACAACGCAAGCAACGATCAGGTCAGGGTTGTCGAAGGCAGCACCGTAGGCGTGGAAGAGGGAATATCCGAGTTCACCACCTTCGTGGATAGAACCAGGAAGTTCTGGGGTGCAATGGCTACCAACACCACCAGGGAAAGAAAACTGTACGAAGAGTTTCTTTATACCCTCAGCATCTTGGGAGATGTTGGGATAATACTCGCTGTAAGTGCCTTCTAAGTAAACGTTTGCAACGACTCCGGGACCACCGTGACCAGGACCAGCAATGTAGATCATGTTCTGGTCATACTTTTTGATGATCCGGTTGAGGTGAACGTAAAGGAAGTTAAGACCAGGAGTTGTTCCCCAGTGACCCAAAAGTCTGGGTTTAATGTGTTCTATCTTCAGCGGTTCTTTCAGCAGTGCATTGTCGAGTAAATATATTTGTCCAACTGAAAGATAATTCGCTGCACGCCAATAGGCGTTCATATTCCGCAATTCTTCATCTGTTAAAGGCTTTGTCTGTGGAGGACTGGCTAAAGTCATGTCAAAACTCCATTACAAAAGGATGTAGACGAAATCACCTGGAAGTTTAGTTGTCTTCGGCATGATGATCATCTTACTCATGACCAATCTTTCCAGTAGTCAACTGGAAAATGTCGAAGTAGTAGCTATTTTGTCGTATCTAAAAAAACCTGAACAAATCCGGTTAAAAACCTCTATAAAACGCTAGCAACCCAGGTGTTACCTCGGCTTTTATTTAAGAATCATTTAATCTAAGTCTAGAAATTGAGATAACTTTTTTACCTGTAAAGCTTGATAAAAATTAAACTCTATCTTTAGGTAGAGGAACATTTTCTTATTGGCAAGTAATCTAATTCCCCATTCTCTAATCGTTTATTTCCAATAAGCCATCTGGTGGCGTAATTTCAATGCGCCTTGCTGCTATATCTACGACTGGTGCAATGGCTTTCACAAATGGAATCAAAACAGTCTTCTGTTTTTTGTCTTTTGTCGTTTGACTTTGTTGCTGCTGCAACTGCACTTCCAACAAATCATGACCAGCCGGGATAATATCTACCACTATGCCAACAAGTTCGCCAGATTCTTGCATGAAAACTTGCAAGCCAATTAAATCTACGACATGATATTCATCTTCTCCCAATTGAGGGCGATCGCTCTCTGGAACCATCAACTTACAACCGCGCAACTCCTCTACTTGATCGCGATTTTCCACTCCACCAAGTGTGACGATGCATAAATTTTTCCCTTCAACATAACGTCCTGACAGCAATTCTACAGGTTGCGGTTCCGCCTCGCCCGGACGCAACAACCACCGTTTTCCAGGTACCTCAAAGCGTTCGGGGAAATCCGTGTTAGGGTAAACCCGCATTTCCCCACGCAACCCTTGAGGTGCAACAATCGTACCAATTTCCAGCCAACCTTCTGGTATTGGAGTGGGGAGTCGGGAGAATGAGGGGGATGAGGGGGATGAGGGGGATGAGGAGGATGAGGGGGATGAGGAGGATGAGGGGGATGAGGAGGATGAGGGGGATGAGGAAGATGTTGCTTTCCTATCTCCCTTATCTCCCTTATCTTTCTTATCTCCCCTTGTCCCCTTATTCCTCATCTTTCCCTCTGCGTCCTTGGCGTCTTGGCGGTTGGTTTAAGCACTAACAGCCGAAAGCTGATAAACCTGTTGTACCACTTTTGCCAAACGCTGCATACCTGTAACAATTTCCTCATCACTTCCGGTGAGGCTAATACGGACACACTGTTGCTTGTGTTCCCACTCTTCGTGTAAACCTGGGAAGAAGGTACTACCAGGTACAACTATGACACCAACACGCTTGAGTTCCTGGTAAAATTCCCAGTCAGTTATTGGCAAATCCGGCAACCACAACCAAGCAAAGATTGCCCCTTCACCGCGATGGAGGAACCAAGGTAAATCCTTGGGCATCGCTTCGTTTAACGTGCTTTCCAAAACAGTAAACTTATTCTGGTAAAACGGGCGAATGACAGAAGTAGAAATTTCCGCCAGCCCACCAGAGGTAATAGCACGCGCTGCTATGGCTTGTCCGTAACGTGATGCATGGAGACAGGCATTTGTTTGGAAAGACTCTAGAACTTGAATCACCTGTTCATCCCCAATAGCAATTCCAATGCGTTCTCCTGGCAACCCAGCTTTCGATAAACTCATGCAATGCACGATGTTATTACCGAAGATTGGCGTCATTTGGGTAAAGTTTAACGCCGGGAAGGGAGGACCATATGCCGAGTCAATAAACACCGGCACATCGTAAGGTGCAGCGAGGGCAGCAATTTTTTTCACCTCATCATCTGTGAGGACATTACCAGTGGGGTTGCAGGGGCGAGAGAAGATGACGCAACCAGTGTTTTCTGTAATCGACAGTTTGCTGAAGTCGGGGCGATATTTAAACTTGTGTGCAGCGGCGTCGATATCTAGAGCAGGTTTATAGGCAATCAAGGCTTCTGGCACTAAAGTGACACCACCGTAACCTGTGTAGTCAGGACTCAGGGGCAGAACGATTTGCTTGAGTTCACCGCTGGTGGTGTACCCGCCAAAAGAATTAGCAGCGTAGAAGTAGAGGCTTTGACTACCTGGTGTGACAAGGATGTTGCGATCGCTCAAATTTAACCCAAATCGCCGATTAAAATCCTCCACAACTGCTTCAACAAGTGGTGCATAACCCTGACTTGATCCGTAACGACAAACGACTTCACCATATTCTGGGCTAGCTAGCAATTGTGCGGTACAATCCCGCCATAATTGTTCTACTTCCGGCAAAATTAACGGATTGCCAGCACTCAAATTAATGAATTGCTGCCCCGCACCAGATCGTAAAGTTTCGATGATGTCCTTCATAATGGCTCTGACGCCTGTCAGCTGGGACATATGAGCGCCGAATTGAGTCAGGGCAGGGTTCATAAGCGAAAAAATCGGTGTAATTTAGTGGTTGACAAGTTATTTAGTCGTTGCTGCTGATATGCTGTTGCCAAAACAGCTGCTACCGCTTTTATCCTTTTATCCAATGTAACTACAGAATGTCATTATCGTACAGCAACACTATATTTAATATTTATAGCGGTTCTTATTCACAGAAAAAAGGTACAGAATTTAGCAAAAACTAATAGTACTGTACAATTATTCGCCTCATACCCACTACTCGTCCGCTAAGCTTTTTTGTAGTATTTCGATCCTAAGGTTCTGTTGGAGCAATCCTGCGGGGTTACGATTGGACTGTGAACCAAGAATCCCCTGCATCGACGGCATGGGGAGTGTCAAGAAACCTGCATAGGAGGGCTGAAGAGTGGAAGTAAAAGCAGCAGTGGCTTATGAGTCTGGTAAGCCGTTGAGGATTGAAACAGTTCAACTAGAGGGACCCCATGCTGGGGAAGTGATGGTGGAGATCAAAGCGAGCGGAGTTTGCCATACCGATGCTTACACTCTTTCTGGTGCGGATCCCGAAGGTTTATTCCCGGCTATTTTGGGACATGAAGGCGCTGGCGTTGTTGTGGAGCTAGGGGAAGGCGTCACTAGTGTCAAGCCTGGGGATCATGTTATTCCCCTATACACGCCAGAATGCCGTCAGTGCGAATATTGCCTCAGCTTCAAAACCAATCTTTGTCAAGCAATTCGCGCTACACAAGGGCGCGGTGTCATGCCCGATGGCAGCAGTCGTTTTTCCATTGATGGGCAGATGATTCATCACTACATGGGGACATCCACCTTTTCCAACTATACGGTGTTGCCGGAAATTGCCGTGGCAAAAATTCGCGAAGATGCGCCGTTTGATAAAGTTTGTTACATTGGCTGCGGTGTGACAACGGGAATTGGTGCAGTCATCAATACGGCAAAAGTGGAACCGGGAGCTAATGTGGTGGTTTTCGGTTTAGGCGGTATTGGTTTAAATGTCATCCAAGGGGCGCGGATGGTGGGAGCGAATATGATTGTGGGGGTAGATATCAATCCCAACAAGAAAGCTTTGGCAGAAAAATTTGGCATGACTCACTTCGTCAACCCCAAGGAAGTTGAAGGAGATTTGGTTCCTTATCTGGTTGACTTAACTAAAGGCGGTGCTGATTACAGTTTTGAATGCATCGGCAATGTAAATGTCATGCGCCAAGCCTTGGAATGTTGTCACAAAGGTTGGGGCGTTAGTGTGATTATCGGCGTCGCTGGTGCTGGCGAGGAGATTCGTACCCGTCCTTTTCAACTTGTGACTGGGCGTGTTTGGAAAGGTTCGGCGTTCGGTGGGGCAAGAGGACGTACCGATGTGCCGAAAATTGTTGATTGGTATATGCAGGGCAAAATCAACATTGACGATTTAATTACTCATGTGATGCCCATTGAGCAGATTAATGATGCTTTTGATTTGATGCACAGGGGAGAGTCAATTCGTAGTGTGGTGACGTTTTAGCTTCCCTTGTTCCCAATATAGCCATTTCACACGTGTAGAGACGTTGCATGCAACGTCTCTACCATTGGTTATCGTTTTTGCAAATAGTCTTATCGGCAACCGTATTGCCGTATAAAGAAGTTGGGTAGGTTGGTATGTTAGGCTATCCGCTAAACACTGGACAAAGCTAGACAACTAGTTCAAACAGTGTATAGATAGCCAGTCTAAGCAAAAGCTACGTTATTTAAGTCATGACACCTACGGGTGCTTTCCAGCTTGTAGCTCTGTCGTCAACTATTAAACATCTGTTTTTAGCGCGCGGAAGTGTGGTTTACCTAACAAGCTTAGATAACATTGACGAGGAAAACATTACCCCAGGAATGGGAGGACAAAATGTCTAATTTTGTGTTCGTTCTAGATACCAACAAACAATCACTTGACCCTGTACCACCAGGACAAGCAAGACGATTGTTAAAACAGGATAAAGCGGCAGTATTCCGTCGTTATCCGTTCACAATTATTTTCAAATACGCTGTGCCTAACCCAAAAACACAGGCTCATCAATTAAAAATTGATCCAGGATCAAAGACAACAGGACTAGCAATTGTACAAGAGAAGAAAGTAGTTTGGGGTGCTGAGTTAACCCACAGAGGACAGCAAATAAAGAACGATTTAGAATCGCGTCGTGCAATTCGTCGCAGTCGTCGCAATCGTAAAACTCGTTATCGCAAACCTCGATTTCTTAACCGCACTCGCCCCAAAGGATGGTTGCCACCTAGCTTACAATCTAGAGTAGAAAATATCTCTACTTGGGTAAAGCGTATCCTTAGATATGTTCCTATTACTGGGATATCTCAAGAATTGGTAAAGTTCGATACTAAGGAGATGCAAAACCCTGAAATATCCGGTGTTGAATACCAACAGGGTGAGCTAGCCGGGTACCAAGTCAGAGAATACCTGCTAGAGAAATGGGGCAGAAAATGCGCTTATTGTGGTGCTACTGATACCCGTTTAGAAGTGGAACATATTCACCCAAAATCAAAGGGTGGTAGCGATGGCGTTTCTAACCTTACTCTCGCTTGCCATTCATGCAACTCTTCTAAGGGGAATAGAAATATTAAGGATTTTTTAGCTAAAAAGCCAGATGTGCTAAGTCGTATATTGAGACAAGCTAAACAACCATTAAAAGATGCAGCCGCTGTCAACACAACACGGTGGGCTTTATTCAACAGGTTGAAACAAACCGGTTTACCTCTAGAAAGTGGAACAGGTGGTAGAACCAAATACAACCGCATTCGATTGGAACTACCTAAATCTCATTGGATAGATGCAGCTTGTGTTGGAATCGTCAACAATCTACACGTTTTGACACAACAACCATTGCTCATTACGGCTAAAGGATGGGGAAACCGCCAAATGTGTACACCTAATAAATACGGTTTTCCTATCAAATACAGAACACAATGCAAAACTTTCTTTGGGTTTCAAACTGGCGACATGGTACGTGCAATTCTTCCGTCTGGGAAATTTGCAGGTATTCATGTAGGTAGATTAACCGTAAGAGAAAGTGGCGTTTTTGAGATGAGAACGCCAAAAGGCAAGGTTAGCCCAGTGCGCCACAAATACTGCAAATCAATTCATCGTAATGATGGATATATGTATGCGTTTTCCACTAATGTCCAGTAATTCACATGCTTTGGGCGTTGCGATCGCTAACGTACCCTAAATTTAAATACCTAATGACTCATGACTCATGACTAATCTAAACCTCATTTCTGAATATAGATCCTTCGGTGGCAAACTCGGCTTTTACTCTCATTCCTCCTCTACCTGCAACGGGGAAATGCGATTCGCCGTTTACCAACCACCGCAAGCCACTCAGAAACCTGTGCCAGTTCTCTATTTCCTCTCCGGTTTGACTTGCACTGAAGAAACTTTTATGGTAAAATCCGGAGTACAAAAATACGCGGCAAAATACGGCTTGATGCTTGTTGTACCGGATACTAGCCCCCGCAATACTGGTATACCTGGCGAGGATGACGACTGGGAGTTTGGCACTGGTGCTGGTTTTTATGTGGATGCGATTGTTGAACCTTGGGCATCACACTACCGAATGTATAGCTATGTCGTCTATGAGTTGCCTAGTTTGATTGCTCAACATTTCCCCGTACAACCAGAGCAACAAGGCATTTTCGGTCATTCAATGGGGGGACACGGTGCTATTGTGTGCGCGATACGAAACCCCCAGCAATACAAATCAGTCTCTGCTTTTGCACCCATCGCCGCACCAATGCGCTGTCCTTGGGGTGAAAAGGCGTTTAGCCGCTACCTTGGTGAGCAGAAAGAAAGTTGGCGTCCCTACGATGCCAGTGAATTGGTCAGGCAGTTAGGATATCACAGTTCCATTCTTATCGACCAAGGTACTGCTGATAAATTTCTCAAAGAGCAGTTGCTACCCCAGGTGTTTGAGCAAGCTTGTGCAGCAGTCAATCAGCCACTCAACTTGCGTTATCAGGAAGGCTACGACCACAGTTATTATTTCATCGCCAGTTTTATCGAGGATCACATCCGCCACCATGCGGATTCATTAAGGGCAAACTGATTCGTCAACCGCTTTGCTTAATTCAAAATTATAAATTCATAAGATAGGGCATTAAGAACCCCACGAAGCGCGTATATTAAGGCGGCTAGGTTGAAGAATAAAAACCAGTGTAGTACTTGGATTTAGCTTAAAAGAAAGGTAGATGCACGTAGAGCTTGATACCAAGTTGGATTTTACTATGTTATTCTGACCAATTCATCAAACTTTTGTCGCTGTAGTTCAATCTGATTTAATATTTCCTGTGCTGTGGTTTCACACCATTTCTTCGCGCATTCTACATCGAAATGTTCACTTTCTAATTCCTGACGCTGCCATCCAAAATCTAAACTTCGGTCAAAGAAGTGTATGAATGCCCGAATTGTTTCAATTTTTTCAAAAACTAAAACGTAGCCAAATAAATAGCGACGAGTGCGATCGTCAGAGAAAAACGAGCATTTCCAAGTACCTAGGTAAAAACCACTATTCTGCTCTCGCCTTGGCAACACCCACTTCCATTGACGAATTTCTAATTGTTCAAGGTTGTCTTTTTCAAAGCCAGCACCTCCAGAATAATTATCAATAGGGCGGTACTCTATTTTCATCTCTTCAACGCTTTTGCACAACATAAAGTCTCAACTTAACTTTCTCCCAGATATTTTCTAATGTAAAATAGTGTGATATTGTGTTTTTTATGTAAATTTAATAACAAAATGGCTAGCGAAAGTTTATCTAAATTTCCTACGAAGAATGAAATTAATTCTTGAATTCTACACAGATAATATTATTTTTATAAAGTTTATAAAAGATTTATAAATCTGAGAGAAAACATCTAAGGGTGAAAGCTTCATTTTTTGTTCTTGGGCGATCGCCCTCACTGGCAGGGCTGAGTCCATCGCCTACTCTAGGACAAATAGCATTATAATAGTGAGACTCCTTTTAAAAGCAACGGACAAATGCTAGCAGAACTTATTCAAGTCTTAGAGCAGAAAATTCAGAACAATCTCGAAACAGAGGACTTGATACTATAGTCGCTGAAGCAGACATAATTAAATCTAAAATAGCAGCAACTTTAGGAATTGATATTAAAGGAATCGAAAAGCGATCATAAAGTTTCTCTCGCAGTACTTTTATGTAAGATTTGAGGTTGCATATAATAGGTCTTCATCCTAGTTGCGATCGCAACTTATCTTCAGAAATATTCACAGTAGTACTGTTATGGTAGATGTCGATGACTTGACCCTACTTGAGCTAGGAGTTCAAGTCTGGAACAAAAGGAGGGAGAGCAACCCAGACTTTAAGCCTGACCTAAGTTATGTAAAATTGTCTGCGATTTTAGACGATGTGAATCTCAGTCATGCGAACCTCAAGTGTGCAAAAATTTACTTTGCGGAACTGCGAAACGCAAATCTTAGCGATGCAGACTTGAGAGGAGCAGATTTTACTATGGTAGATATGAGTGGAGCAGACTTGACTCATGCAGACCTTAGTGATGGATTATTTTTAGGTTCAGTCGAGTTTAATGGAGCCAACTTGAGTGGAGTGAACCTCACAAGGGCAGACTTAGGTATATGCGTTATAAGTCACGGTCTTTTTTTTCGGGCTAGTCTCAGTGGAGTCAACCTCAGTCATGCAAATCTGAGTCAGGCTAGTCTAAGATTTGCCGACCTCAACAGAGCTAATCTCTGTGGCGCTAACCTTTCTGGAGCAGATCTTTGTGCAGCAGATTTGAGGGGAGCGAACCTCTTTGGCGCAGATCTCAGCAAAGCAGATTTGAGAGGGGCAGATTTGAGCGATGCTAATCTCACATATGCAAACCTTACTGGAGCCAACTTGGTGGGATCGCCAAATTTTGGAAAAATGGGAATATATGACCTTAGTTATCTGAATGACAGAAGGGTCAACTTGAGCAATGCCAACCTCAATGGTAGTAATTTGAGCAGGGTAGACTTAACAGATGCTAATCTGACTCGTGCAAAGATGCTAGATACTATTCATGACTAAGCATCTAGTACAATTCGTCAGCTATGCTGAAGGTCAGAATGCTTGTACAGTAAGCTTTTTCTCTCCGCATGAATGGTAGCTTTATTTCCGCCGCTTAGTAGTTAGTTGGGTGAAGTCTACTCACCCAGTTGGGTGACCCAGTTGGGTGATGTTTTGTCAAAACTATCAAACTAATATGCTTTACAATACTTACGAATACGATGCTGGGTTTCATAACTCAATTTACTCTACGAGGTGACTTGATTGCACTAAAAGGAGAGTGGCGATGAAAAAAGTAGCGGTGTTTGGCAATACTGGAGGCGGTAAATCAACTCTAAGCAAGAGATTATCCCAAATCACTGGTTTGCCACTTCACGTCTTGGACAAGATTCAATATCAATCAGGGGGTACTGAGCTTCCACATGAAGACTATAAGCGCGCCCATCAGCAAATTTTAGTTACTGACCGATGGATTATTGACGGGTTTGGTTGCATGGAAACCCTCTGGCTACGACTGAACGAGGCGGATAGTCTGGTTTTTGTTGATCTACCGCTATATGTACATGGATGGTGGGTAACTAAACGACTAATCACAGGTTTCTTTAAACCGCCAGAAGGCTGGCCCGAAAAGAGTCCAATATTGAGGAGTTCGCTTACTAGCTACCGCGTGCTTTGGTTATGTCACAAATATTTGACCCCAAAATATCGTGAGTATATCGAGCAGGCTCAAAGCATCAAAAGTGTTTATCACATTCGTGAGACTAAACAGATAGAGCAATTTTTTGAATTAATTGAAAATTAGACTAACTTTAAAGATGGTGCATCAGCCTAAGGTTTCCAATCACCCGCAAGAGACAACATTCATAACGCTCAGGATATAACCTTTCGACGGTCGGCGTGCATTGAAATTGTTATGCGGCGATGGCACGAAGTGCCCGCCCAAGGGGCGATCGCCTGTGGGACTGCGCTCCGCGCCATCGCCCCTCCGTCAGCCCTCGCTCACCCTGTAGTTAGGCCTCAAGTATCAAATTATTTGCAGCTACAAGCTTGGTAGCCAGCCCCCTCTGTTGTCGGTAGCCATGCATCCGGAACGGGACAACCACAACATTAAGTGCTGTCTTCATATCACCCAAGTAGGTGAGCTGACAGGATGAAGACGACTCTCTCGTCACTCCCCTATATTAAATCTGATTCACTTCGGAGGTTAGCTTGTGTTTGAGCAACAATTTCTACGCCTGGATGGGTTTACTAAAGCAGAACGGATTCAGATGACTGCTCGTGTGAGTGAGGCGATTAACCAAGCAGGAGCTTGGATTACTGACTTCCACCTGTACTCGAACATCCTAACCTGCATCAACTTTGAGGTGCCGAGCGCCAACTTAGACAAACTCGCTGCATCTGTGCAACAAACAGGTCTGCATTTGAGCCAAGAGAGCCTGGAGCAACTCATGAGTGCTAATGACTCGACGCTGAAAGAGAAAGAGCTAGTAGGGACATTACAAATTACATTTGTACACAACGAACCCGATTTGCTCCGAGAGGTGCCTGCTGTTCCGGGATAAAAGCCAGTGTGATTGGCTTTGCCACTGCCCCGAATCGCGATCGCATTCATCCGTCGCCAGTCTTGGTCGCCACCCCTCCAAGATCATTTTGAAAGGGGAGCGGACTTTTTACTGGTTCCGGTAAAAATTCATGCTTATGCTTATGCGATCGCGCACACGGCAAACGCAAAATCACCCCGCCGTTACTGCATGGAATGGGGTTTCATTAAAATTACTCACGCGTTGGTCAACCTTGGCAAAATGCCCAACTTGAATACTCGTTTTTGATGTTAATTAGCATGTTTGGTTGGGCCTGAATGCCGCCTCAAAGCCGGGTATAACCTCCGCACGAATGAATAAGGTTGACCAACGCGTGAGCAGGATTTATCCAAGGGGAAGATGGGAACGATGAGAGGTTAGACAAGAGTGATAAGGCTACATCTGATGTGACCGAGAAAAAGCAGAAATCTATAAAAACATCTTAAAACTAATAAATCTCTTGCTCACAAGTTCCTCAAATTGTTTCCCTATGTTTAAAGTGAACTAACCCCAATTCACCAGCACTCATATGGAATACCTCTGCTATCTTCCGAATGCCAGCCTTACACTGCGGTTGGTTGAATACCTGCTTGGGTTACCTCAACTCAGAGTCAGCTTCGTCACCGTAATTAATACTATTGACGGCTGGGTGGTTAGAGTCAAACTAAAGCATCAGGTCTCACCTCAAGAAGATGGTAATTTGAGGGCAATGTTAAGTGAATTAGGAATGAGGTACTCACCACCAAAGCGAGTACAATTGGCACTTTGGAGTTTGGCTGGCGGAGCGTCCCCGGTTGATGTCATGCGTCGCTACCAGGTTGCTGTAGTTTCTCATGGTAAGCCAGAAAAAGAGGAGATAGAAGAGTTCCGGCAACATTTCATCAGGGGATTGGGCTACTGTCCACAAACCCTGGCTTGACCCAAAATTATTTCTCGCATGAAACCCTTGGCAATACCGAGAACCAATCATGATCCACAGCTTATAATTAAAAGCCCCCAGTGGGTGCTACTACTGGAGGCTTCTGCTGAACCGTTTTCATTTGCTTCATACTATCGATGCCGATATTTGTAAATCCCCTTTCTAAAGCTGGAGTTCAAGTTACAAAAAATTGTGTCAATTAATACAGTGCGTCTAGAACTTTTATTCTCGAAACCTATTTTTATTAAGTCTTTATTAAATATAAGTGAAGTGTCTGAACTGTCTTAACTGTCCTTGTGTCCCTTTTTTCATTCGTGTTAAGTCGCTTACGTAATTTGTACTTACATACGGAAAATGCTAAAAAAGGCTCAATTCGCTCCAACACGTGTTGAATTTACCAGTTGGAAAGCTCTTTGATTTATTACATAGAGTTTTTGAGTGATAATCCCGGCTCTTGCATAGGAAGGTTTATACGTCCAGTTAACAAAAATCTGGACGTATAAGCATATTTCTATGAGCTAAGCAAAACTACTTTCAAGAACTTTACCAGAACTTTCCAGAATTTTGCTGTATCGGCTATAACCAGTTTCTTTAATAAACTGAGATTAGAGTAAACTTTTACTTTGACAATGACAACAATTCTATAAAACGACCATGCCGCAACTTATACCTCAACCGAATCGGATTGAAGCCGCAGGAAATAAGCCCAAATTGATTGATGAGTATATCGGTCGAGTATCAACTCAAACCGCAGCTGTTAGTATTGCCCATATGCGTTCCCCTGGTGGTTGGATAGAACCCGGACAAAGACCTGATTTCGACGAGTTCACTGTTGTTCTTAAAGGAATGCTTCGGGTTGAATATGAGGGCGGTCAAATGGACGTTCACGCAGGACAGGCAGTGATTGCGCGTGCAGGTGAATCGGTTCGCTACAGTACTCCTAGTCAGGAAGGTGCAGAATATATTTCCGTGTGTCTTCCAGCCTTCTCACCTGAGACTGTGAATCGAGATTCTGAAACTTAGGAAAAGGTTTCTGCTAATTTGAAAAAATCATTAAAGCGGTTAAATATTTCTGTCCAATCTGATTGATGGGGTAATTCATACCGTACATTGTCAGCCCCTTCTGTATATAGTTCGTCTAAGGAAAAGAATGGAGCAATCTTAAATACTGGTTTTTTATCAAATACAATCAGCAGTGGGAGAGTCGTTGACCAAAAAAGAAAAGGATACAAGCCCCCAACGCGCGGTTCTGGAAAATAAAAAATGCGGAGCAACTTTATTCAAGCCCCCAACTTCAGTCATGGGGTCTTCAATGCCTGACTTGTTACCTTCACTTTTGACTTCCCCGTTCGCGGAGCGTGTCCGTAAGGACTCAGAGGCTGACCTTGCCTAGCTTGACATTCAAGATTAAGTAAAATTGATAACCTGAGTCATTTTGTGCTTCTTAGTCTAAAGTACAGTTGCTAGCATTGCCGTTATTATCCGGTTCATTGACGCATAGTCGTACCGTTGATCTGCGGCAGGAGGCATTGTAAGAGTGCTAATATGTCGAACATGGGCTGCTTATAGCTTTTGAGTTGTCGTTGTGAAAGACAATAACTCTACTACATCGGCCCTCTCTGTTCATCCTCTTTTTTTGGCGAAGGTATTGTTAATTTCAAAAATTTTCTTGATAACATCAGCAACAACTGTATCTGGGGTAGAAGCTCCAGAGGTAATCCCAACGATAATTTGACCAGGTTGTAACCAGTTTTCAACCACTTCCAAAGAGGAATGTAACTTTTGATGTTCAATGCGATTTCCTGGGCCAATACGTTCAGCAGTATCAATGTGATAGGAAGGAATCCCGTGGGAAGTAGCGATTGTTTGAAGTTGAGTTGTGTTAGAAGAGTTAAATCCGCCGACAACCACGATCAAGTCCAACTTTTGCTCAACAAGTTTCAGCATTGCATCTTGACGTTCTTGGGTAGCATCGCAAATGGTGTTAAAACTCAGGAAATGATCGTTAATTTGCTCCGGGCCATATTTACGTATAAGTGTACGTTCAAAGAGCTTGCTGATTTGCTCAGTTTCTCCTTTCAACATAGTGGTTTGGTTAGCAATACCCACACAGGCTAGGTCTGTGTCTGGATTGAATCCTGGAGAATAAGCATGGCTAAATTTAGCTAAAAACTCTTCACAATTGCCGCCATTGAGGATGTAATTGCAGACATACTCAGCCTGTTGTAAATTTAGAATGACTAAATATTTGCCAGCAAAAGAACTAGTAGCAATTGTTTCCTCGTGCTTGTACTTGCCATGAATGATCGAGGTATAATTTCTTTTCTTGTGCTTTTCTACATGATTCCATACCTTGGAAACCCAAGGACAAGTTGTATCCATCACTTTACAGCCTTTTTCCTTTAATAGCTGCATTTCTTCAAAGCTAGCTCCAAAGGCTGGTAAAATCACGACATCTTCTTTAGTAACAACCGAAAAATCCTTTTTTCCTTGCCAATTGACAGGAATAAATTTCACCCCCATATCTTGCATATTTTGGTTAACTAGGGGGTTATGAATGATTTCGTTAGTAATCCAAATACGATTAAAAGGAAATTGTTGACGTGTTTCGTAAGCTAAGGCAATGGTTCGCTCTACTCCCCAACAAAATCCCATTGCTTGTGCTAGGTGAATTGTCACGTCACCTTGCTGTAATGTGTAGCCATTGTTACGTATATTTTGAATTAAGTTACTTTGGTACTCTAGTTGCAGCATTGCTATTGCTTGTTCTGAGTGGCCAAATCCCTTACGATAGTACTGTTCAGAACTATGCAGCGATCGCTTGAAAGCTTTGGTATCCATTTTTCAGACCTCATATATGCTAAAAGTATGCCAAATCAAGGATTATTGCGTTCTTGCTGTGATATAATCTGCGATCGCCATTAGAGGTTGTGCCTTATCTCCAAAACCAGCAAGTTCAGCTTTGGCTAGGTCAACTAATTCTTGACTTTTGCGTTTTGATTCCTCAATACCCCATAAACTCGGGTGCGTAAAAAATAATTGGCGTTGCTGAATGAAGGGATGAATTAATTCTGCTGCTTCCTAAGTTTTGACTTTCCCTGCTTTCTTAGGGCCGGTCAACCCAACGCCCGTCAGCTTTAATCAAATTAATCAGTTCCTCAACCCCTTTAGACTCAGGGACTTTTTTGATTTCTTCGCGCCCACGATACAAAGAGATATAACCAGGTTGCTTGCCAACATAACCATAATCTGCATCTGCCATTTCGCCAGGGCCGTTGACTATACAGCCCATAACAGCAATATCTAAACCAGTCAGGTGCTTGGTGGCTTCTCGAACTTGATGCAACACCTCTTCGAGATTAAACAAGGTGCGGCCACAAGAGGGACAAGCAACATACTCGACCATAGTTTTGCGTAGTCCCAGTGCTTGCAGAATGCTGTAGCAAACGGGAATTTCTTTTTCTGGTGCTTCCGTCAAGGAGACGCGAATTGTATCGCCAATGCCATCAGCTAATAAAGTAGCAATTCCCGCTGTAGACTTAATCCGGCCATATTCTCCATCACCTGCTTCGGTGACACCCAAGTGTAAGGGATAATCCATACCCAACTCATCCATCCGCTTGACTAGCAAGCGGTAAGCAGCAAGCATCACTGGTACTTTAGAAGCTTTGAGTGAAATAATTAAGTTGCGGAAGTCAAAAGATTCACAAATGCGGATAAATTCTAGAGCCGATTGCACCATACCTTCTGGAGTATCACCATAGGTAAACAGCATCCGTTCTGCTAGAGAGCCGTGGTTTACGCCAATTCGCATAGCCTTTCCCTGATCGCGCAAAGAGATCACCAGAGGTTTTAAGGTTTCACGAATTTTGTCACCAATTTCCTCAAATTCTGTTTGTGTGTATTCACTGCGATGGTTGCTAGGTTTTTCAAATACGTACAACCCTGGATTAATTCGCACTTTATCTACATAATTTGCGACTTCCAAAGCGATTTTCATGCCGTTGTGATGAACATCGGCTACTAGGGGTACATCTTGGTAAGTCTGTTTTAGTTGCTGTTTAATTTCAGCAACGGCTTTGGCGTGAGCCAAACTAGGTACGGTAACGCGGACAATCTCACAACCGATTTCATGCAGGCGACGAATTGCACTGACGGAACCTACTATGTCTAAAGTGTCCTCATTAATCATCGATTGCACTACTACAGGACTACCACCACCAATCGTCACCTTGCTAACGCGAACGCTCCGAGTTTTGCGCCTGGGGATGATAGTGCTAGTTATGCTCTCATTAGAATAAGAGTTAGAAGTGATAAAAGTGGAAATAGTAGTCATCAGGTACAAGCTACATTACTACAGTTTTGAATGCCTTTGTTGAATAGTGCCCAGTGACGAGGAAAAATTGCTTCAGCGAATAACAGCATCAGTCTTTTGTTCAACAGGAGTTTCTTGCCATACTTGGACATCAAGTTTGGGTGATTGCACTTCTTTGCGGACGCGATCGGCAATTTGAGAACCAGTTAAGCCTAGTTCTAATTGTGATTCTTCTGGAGTTGCATGTTCTACTAAGGAGTCAGGAACGCCAATGCGGATAACTGGAACTACTACATTGCGATCAAGTAAGGCTTCGGCAACGGCTGAACCAAAGCCCCCAATCAAACAGCCCTCTTCAAGGGTGAACACTCGATTAAATTGCTTTGCTAGAGGTACTATTAAGTCTGTGTCTAAAGGTTTGGCAAAGCGGGCATTGACTACAGTTGCTTCGATCCCGTGTTCGCTTAAGCTGGCAGCAGCTTGCAGTGATGGATAGACCATCGAACCATATGCAACCATCAGCACATCTTTTCCGTGACGGATAATTTCGCCTTTGCCTATTGGCAATGGCTGCCAACCTTCTGTTAATAGGGGAACTCCATAGCCATTTCCGCGTGGATAGCGCATGGCGATCGCACCATCAGTATAGTTAATACCAGTTATTAGCATTTGCTGGAGTTCGGCTTCATCTTTGGGAGCCATTAGTACCATGTTAGGAATACAACGTAAATAAGCAATATCGTACATCCCTTGGTGGGTGGGGCCATCAGCACCAACAATCCCAGCCCTGTCCATGCAGAAGAACACAGGCAGATTTTGAATGCAGACATCGTGAATTATTTGGTCGTAGGCTCGCTGCAAAAAAGTTGAATAAATCGTGACAACAGGACGCATCCCTTCACAAGCTAGACCTGCTGCTAAAGTGACGGCATGCTGTTCGGCAATTCCCACATCAATGTACTGCTGGGGCAGTTGTTTTTGCAGAATATCTAAGCCTGTGCCAGTAGCCATAGCCGCAGTTATGCCAATGACTTTAGGATTGTTTTTGGCAACTTTAGTTAGGGTTTCACCAAATACTTTAGAGTAGCTAGGGGCTTTGGGCTTATTTGAAGTAATTGCTTTGCCGGTAGCTAAGTCAAATTTGTTTTGAGCATGGTAGTTTAATTTGTCTTGCTCAGCGATTTCATATCCTTTGCCTTTGACAGTTACTACATGTACCAATACCGGGCCAACTTGTTGATGTGCTATTTCAAATGTGGCAATCAATTCCTCTAGATTGTGTCCATCAACTGGCCCAATATAGGTGAAACCCAGTTCTTCAAACACTGCTCCCACTTTAGGGACTACCAAGCGTTTGAACCCTTGTTTGAAGCGATTTAACTCTGGTATAAAAGAATCTATAGAAGTTATTGATTCCAGCTGTTCTTCGAGTTTTTTGAATAACTGTATGGGAGGGCTAAACCGCAATTTATTTAAGTGAGAAGAGAGGGCACCAACGTTGGGTGAAATTGACATTTCATTATCGTTGAGTACAACCAACAACTTAGTTTTAGGCAAGGAACCAACATGGTTAATTGCTTCTAAAGCCATACCGCCTGTAAGAGCCCCATCACCAATCACTGCCACTACTTTGAATTTCTCACCCTTGATATCTCTGGCAACAGCCATGCCCAAAGCCGCAGATATACTAGTAGATGCATGACCAGCTCCAAAGCAATCGAACTGACTTTCGCAGCGCTTGAGATAGCCAGCAATGCCATTCTTTTGGCGCAGAGTATGAAAGCGATCGCAGCGCCCAGTGATTAGCTTGTGCGGATAGGCTTGATGACCGACATCCCAAATTACCTTATCATAGTCAAGGTCTAAAGTCTGGTAAAGCCCTAAAGTAAGTTCAACTACACCTAAACCAGAACCCAAGTGACCACCACTAGTGGCGACTGTTTGTAAGTGTTTTTCTCGTATCTGGCGTGCGATATCTTGCAGTTGCACAATTGATAGTCCATGCAACTGATTTGGATGAGTTATTCGATTTAGATTCATATCTGACTTTTCACTAGTCCAACGTGAAATGTTATCTCCTTGGCGTTGAGATGTCCGACCCCTTGCCTCAACGCCCGACTTCTACATTTTCGAGAACGCCGAGTGCGTCAGGGATAAGTATGGCTGCGGAGTAATAGGCAGTAACAAGGTAAGACATGATGGCTTTTTCGTTGATGCCCATCAATCGGACAGACAAACTGGGTTGGTATTCATCAGGGATACCCGTTTTGTGTAGACCTACCACCCCTTGGTTTTCTTCTCCGACACGGAGTACCAAAATAGAGGTAGTACCCTCCTTGGTGATAGGAATTTTGTTACAAGGAAAAATTGGATAATTCCGCCAAGCAGGTACAATCTTTCCGTTGACCTCGATGCTTGGGGAATCGACTCCACGACGATTACACTCTCGACCAAAAGCAGCGATCGCGCGAGGGTGAGCCAGGAAAAAACGGGATTTGCGCCGCCGAGACAGCAATTCATCAAAATCGTCTGGAGTCGGTGGACCGGTGCGGGTAAAGATGCGTTGCTTGAGATCAGCATTGTGCAACAACCCGAAATCAGGATTATTAAGCATTTCGTATTCTTGCCGTTCCCGCAACGCTTCAATAGTCAACCGTAATTGTTGCTCAGTCTGGTTCATGGGTTCGTTGTAGAGGTCAGCAACTCGCGTATTCACCTGTAAAATGGTTTGAGCGACGCTTAACTCATACTCCCGTGGATTCAAGTCGTAATTAACAAATGTCCTGGGTAACTCAGTTTCCTGACTATGACCTGCGCTCATGGCGATCGCCGCTTGATTGTGCTTATCCCGGGGTTGTCTCAATATAGCTCTAAAGCGATCAACCTGAGTCTGCAACGCTTCAGACTGATTCATCAACTCCCGAAACGCCTGTATTGGCAAAGACAAAACTATGCAGCGCGTAATGGCTCTGAGGCTAACATCCCAAGTATCCTGAGACAGAACTATAGCTTGATCGCCAAAATGAGCGCCGTCAGATAAGATATAGGCATCCTGTAAAGCTTCCGCCTCATACTTTCCTGCCTTAAACTTATTAACTTTACCATGGGCAATTAATAACACCCGGTCGGCTGGTTGACCTTCCTGTACAATGACCTGACCACTGGAAAATTCTTGTTGCACAAAGCGGGCTGCCAAGGCGTTGAGTACCTCAATATCCTCAAACCCACGCAGTAAAGGTAGTTCACAAAGTGTTTGGGGAATAACCCGCACTTCGGCTCCTGTATTGGTAAAGCTGACACGTCCATCGCCAACATTATAAGTCAAGCGACGGTTAACCCGATAAGCTCCACCCGTGACTTCTACCCAAGGCAACATTTGTAACAACCACCTTGGGGTAATGCCCTGCATCTGGGGCGGAGTTTTCGTGGTTTCAGCTAAATTCCGCGCTGCTTTCGTGCTTAAGCTCATTTGCGGTTGCGCGTTCTCAAGCCCCAAATTCGACGGATTCAAAGCATCTGTCGCTGTCATAGTTTTAACTTTTCATGTACTAGATTTACATTCCTAAGAAAGCATCGAGGGTAGAGGCGAACATCTGTTCGCCCCTATTTTAAAGACGATGTCTGACTACTTAGAGACCAATTTCTACATCTTCAAGGATGCCTAGTGCGTCAGGAACGAGAACGGCTGTAGAGTAGTAAGCACTAACCAGGTAGGAAATCACGGCCTTTTCGTTAATACCCATGAAGCGCACAGACAAACTAGGTTGATATTCATCAGGAATATTTGTTTTGTGCAGACCAATGACACCCTGGTTGGCTGCTCCCACACGCATTAACATGATGGAGCTAGTACGCTCTGTTGTAACGGGAATCTTATTGCAAGGATAGATGGGAATACTTGCCTGGGCCAATTTTATTTACCTTACCATGGGCAATCAGCAATACTTGATCAGCGTTTTGACCTGCTTGTATGATGACAGAACCCGCAGCATATTCTCGTTGCACAAATTGACTAGCCAAGGCGTTTAAGACCTCGACATCTTCAAATCCCCGTAATAAAGGTAACTCAGTGAGTTCTTGAGGAATGACCTGTATTTGAGATCCTGTATTGGTAAAGCTGACCCGTCCATCTCCAACTGTATAGGTTAAGCGGCGGTTGACTCGAAAGCTACCACCCACTGTTTCTACCCAAGGCAGCAGTTTTAACAGCCACCGTGAGCTGATGCCTTGCATCTGCGGCTTGGTCTTGGTGGTCATTGCTAGGTTACGTGCACCTTCTGTACTCAAGCTCATTTGCTGGTGCAGACGCTCAATTTCTGAGTTCGGTAAATTCGCAGAACTGGTCATAAAATATCCTTACTGATTAACAACAAAAAACTGATCTGATTAACTGGATTACAAACCCAACCTTCCTGGACTGGACAACAACCCGACCCGTATAGCCGTGGTGTCCGTTCAGTTAGACCTGGTAGCGTCCACTCTTGCTGTGCCATTCGCGGCTGCCGCCGAGCCACGCGTGCAGGCCTGCCAGATACCGCCAAAGCTCCACCGAGGGAACCTTAGACATAATCTGCCGCTGTGCGGTCTCGAATTCGCGCACCAGGTCATTGTGGATCGTCGCAGTGCGGTCGGTCCCTTCCTGCAACGAGCAGCCACTTTCGGCAGCGATAATGGCGGGCAGTCCCCCGTCACCGATACCTGGCTGAGTCTCCTTAGCCATCGAGTAAAGGTCATTAAGAATAATGCTTGCGGTACCGGCAATCATGGTGGCTCGGCGGACTGCGGGAAGGGAGTAGAGCGCGCCCGGCACTTCGTAGCCGCCGATGATATCGATTAGCGTCATGCACGGTCCGAAGCTGTTGGCTTGGCGAACGGCTAAGTATTCCCACACAGGAGGCAGACCGCCAGTGATCCGCCAGGCCGCCTCCCAATTCATCGGAATAAACATGGTGACAGTGCCGAGGCGGACCCGGTCGACCTGCTCGGGCGTACCATACTCGGCGACGCGGTCGATATATGCGGTGAGCCCGACGCGGACCGGGTCGGACTTCATTGCTGCCTTGAATTGAGCGTCGTACTCCGGGTCAAGAATATAGACTGGGTCCAGCGCCGATTGGGTGAGGGCGAGGCGGCGGCCTAGAATAGCGGGGTCAGACCCGGTACGTTCGTCATCGCAGTAATGGTCATCAACTGCAAACAGCGCAGCCATGCACTGCGCGGCCAGCAGGATCCGGTCGGGGTCATTCGTGTCCGGATGAATGAGCATGGCGTAGCGGCCGTAGTGGCAAGCCCGAACGTGGTCGAGGTGTTCGGCGAAGATCCCGATCTTCTCGACCCAGGCCATCAGCCTTTCGTTGACATCGTTCGCCAGATCCTCGTCAATGCGAATTGGATCTGGGCAGTACAGTGAGGGGACGGTAACCCCTGCTGCAGAGTCGAACGGTGGCTGGTAGACGGATGTGCTCGGACCGAGAAAGGTGGTGGGCGTGATCGGCGCGGTTACAGATCCGCCGGAGAGGGGTGTTAGAGGCGGCGTCGGGGGGCATGTCACGGCATCGGGTGTCGAATCCGCTGCGGTTTGCCCACGGTTGCTCTTGAGCGCTTCAACGAGCCGGACGGCTGAAGTGCCTAGTCCCGTAGGATTTATGGTGAATTTGTGCACTTGGCTCCTCGCTTGCCTAGAAATATGATTCACGCAGCCCAGCTAACAGCCGAAACGGCGATCGCGCACGCTGTAGGCTTGGACGGCTTGCAGGAGATGGGCCCTAGTGAAGTCGGGCCAATGGCAGTCGCAGAAATACAGCTCAGAGAGCGCCGCCTGCCACAGCAGAAAACCTGAGGTTCGGTACTCTCCGGATGTACGAATGACCAGATCCGGATCTGGCTGGCCCGCCGTAGACAGATGGGCGGTCAAAAGCTCCTCCGTGATCTGGATCTCGCCCGAGGCAACAACATCAGCAATCACGGATTGGATCGCCTCCAGGAGATCCTCTCGTCCGCCGTAGGCGATCCCGAGGTTGACCAGCATCCCCGAGACGTCGCGTGTCTTCTCCGCAGCGGCTCGCAACACCCCTGCAAGCCTGTCCGGCAACAGTTTCAGCGATCCGATAGGGTTTAGCTTGAAGCGCTTGCCATCGACCAGGCGTCGCACCACATTCTCGTCAATCTCGTACAGAGCTGCAAGTTCCCTACTCGGACGGTTCCTGATATTGTCCGTGGACAGCATCCACAGCGTCACGATTCGGATTCCCAAATCCTCACACCAGGACAGAACCTCGGGAATCTTATCGAAACCGATGCGATGTCCTTCACTGACGTCTGCTAGTTTCTGAGCGCGTGCCCAGCGACGGTTCCCGTCGAGGATGATCGCAACATGACGCGGCACGTGCCCATAAGCGCCATGCTCAGGAGGTCTGTTTTGGTCAAACATGGAGATCGTAGCGTCCATAGTACCCTTATATAGGAAGACAATAATGCATAGTCATGGGCATCAAACTTGCGCTCATCCCAAATCCCATAATCTTCTGAACCCTCTGCCCCACCCAAAATCCCCATTTCATAAGTCCAGGCTTTAGAATGTACCCGTGCCGCTTCCAGGTTAGGGTTCAGCCGTGCCGGCCAAGGTACATTAAAACTCGGCAACTCAAAAGGTTGCTTACTTGAAGTCATTGTTCATTTAAACCTATCAATTTAAGCTACTGAGTCCTCGCCCGATCCGAGTATCCCCACCATATATGCCCACATCTTGGATTGTTTGCGCGCACCCTCTAGGTTAGGGTTCAGCCGCGCGGGCCAAGGCATATAAAAATCCGGTAATTCAAAGGACTGCATATTTCATATCTATATCTCTTCTATATCTCTCGAATATTTTTGCTGCGTTGTTTGCACTATCAAACTTTTTCATAGTTAGAAAAAAAAACAATAGGTAGAGTAAAGCAGCTAAGCAGATATCTCAATCAAAAATGGAAGAATGAGAGGACAGTTAAGACAGTTAAGACACTTAAGCAGCAAAAAATTGAAGAATGAGAGGACAGTTAAGACAGTTAAGACACTTAAGCAGATAGTTAAAACATTTAAGACAGATCTTAAAGAAAAAGTACTAATTGTTAAGCTTTTGTAATAAATAACTCAAACGCCACTTTGACGCCAGTTGCTACAAGCACGGCGCGACCATTTGTCACAAGTTAAGGTTGTGAAATAGCTGTCAAGGGGATTTGAGAAGATGCTTGAAAGAAAAATTCAGAGCATTCAGAGCAATCCGTCGCAGCAGACCAAGGTTTTGTGGTGCATGTCCGCTACGAACACGGCAAGCATCTTCATTGAAAGTGACATTCATAATTTCGCTCTATAGTCTGTATTGTTCAGCACAAAATTAGATGCGCTTGCGCTGCTGGCTCAGTACGGGTTGATTTTGACGTAAGTATTAAAATAATTAAAATAATTGCATAAAAGCTTTTTTATCTTTTGCTAAATATAGAGCGAACCACTGTTAATTTGACGAGATGAAAGGGAATTATATACCTGTAGTCTGATACTGTACCAGTAAACTAAGATGTTTGCCCTATCTCGTCAAAGTTTCACTGCATCTTTTGCAGCCGGTTTGTGTATGTTAGGAGTTGGCTGGCTCCAATTTCCAAAAATGCAAAAACTACTTCATAGTAACAAAACTGCTTCATTAGAAATACAAAGAACAATTGACTCAGAAAAGGTGCGCCTAAATTTCTTAAAAAGAATGCCAACTTTTGGTTACAATAACATCATTGCCAATTGGGTTTATCTCAATTTTGTGCAATACTTTGGCGATGATGAAGCTCGTGCCAAAACAGGTTACAGTCTAAGCCCAGAATACTTTGAAGTCATTTTGGGACGCGATCCGCGATTTATACCTGCCTATCTAAGCCTTTCTACCAGTACTTCCATGTATGCAGGTATGCCAGAACGTTCTATAAAATTAACAGAGAAAGCTTTAAAGTCACTATCTCCTTGGGTTCCGGAAAAGTCTTATTATGTGTGGCGGTATAAAGGTATTGATGAGTTATTATTTTTAGGAAAATCATCAACCGCTCAAGACTCCTTTGAAATAGCAGCAGATTGGGCTAGCCAGCATACAGATCAAGAAAGCAAACAAGCGGCATCGGTTTCGCAGAAAACCGCTGAATTCCTCAAGAAAAATCCTAACAGTAAATTGGCTCGAATTGCTAGTTGGACAATGATATTAAATAATCAAGTTGATAAAACAACTCGTCAGCGAGCAATCAATGAAATTGAAGCTTTGGGAGGAAAAGTTATCACCAATCCTGACGGTATTTACAGTATTGAAAGCAGAAAGCCCATGAGGATGTGACCGACTCTTGTCGTACACATCCGTCATCGACGGCATGGGACGCCAGTCGCCTGCACTGGCTTCTCCGTCTACAGCGCTGGCTCATGAATGCGTGGCAACTTTAGTTGCCGTCAGTCTCTGGGTCGGGTAACGTTTTTATCCAGTCTTGCACAATTTCAGACATGGATACGCCTAACTTCCTGGCTTGTGCCTCAACTTTCTTCCGTTCTTTATCAGTCAGTCTGACTACCATTCTATAATCTCTAGCCATTCTCAAAACCTTAATGTTATACTATTCGTCATGCGAATAGTATAACAAAGAGGTGGTAGATATGCTTTTGACCCAGAAGAATGCAACCAAGCCAGACGCAATAGTACAAGTCATATTAAATGTGTTAGGCATGGCTTCTAATAGCTTATATAACACTGGCGTATACCTGAGCCGTCAACAATATTTTGAAAACAGCAAAACTATCAGTTATGCCCAGTTGTGCAAAGACCTCAAAGTTGATGAGAATTATAAGGTTATGCACTTCCCTTGCTGGTCAACAAACACTTAAGAGTGTCGCTGAAGCATTCAAGTCCTTTCAAGCATTGGAGAAGAAAGCAAAAAAAAGAGAGTTGAGCCAAAAACCAAAGCTACCCTATTACCGTTCATGCATGAGGGATGTATCAAGTAGTCTATCCTGGTCAAGCTATAAAAGTGGTTGAAGAAGATGGCGCGAAATGGTTAGAGATTCCACTGGGACCTTAGTCGGATAGGTAGGGGTTGCTTGACGCAACCCATGCGGTTCTACGCATGAATCCCACCCCTTCAAGGGGTGGGTGCGTCAAAAAATTAAATTATCTGAAAAGGATTGAATTGATAGGCTTATAGTAGGCGCTTAAGCGTTTACTATTAACCCATCCTCAGTGAGGTTACGGTTATTTTCTGGTACAACGGCAAATTGGTTGAGTCTCAAACTCTAGAATTAGAAATTGACGACCCAGGGTTACTCTATGGAGCAACCGTTTTTACTACGCTGCGGGTTTATGATAACTCGCTTGATAGTCGGTTAACTTACTGGCGCTCCCACTGCGATCGCCTAAAATTGAGCTTGCAAACCTTTGATTGGCTCTTACCAGATGAAGAGCGATTGCGTCAAGGGGCACAACTTATGATGGCACACTTTCCCGTCCTCAGAATCACCATCTTTCCTGATGGACGGGAGTGGATAACGGGTAGGTTGCTGCCAAAAAACTTGACAGAACTACATAAAAATGGTATGATAGCAACTCTTGCTGCGTCAGAATTTGTTCGCTGTCTACCCGCTCATAAAACCGGAAACTACCTTAGCGCATGGTTGGCAAAGGCTAACGCCCAAAAGTTAAATATCCAAGAAGCGATATTAGTGGATGCGGCCGGAAATTGGCTAGAAACCAGTACAGGCAACCTCTGGGGATGGCGGGATGGCAGTTGGTGGACGCCGCCTTTAACAGCAGGAATTTTGCCAGGCGTCGTGCGAGGACAGCTTCGAGACTGGCTATTGAAACAGCACATTGTTCGAGAGGAACCTTGGACACCAGAGCTAGTCAAAGGATTTGAAGCTATTGCCTACAGCAATAGTGTAGTGGAAACCGTCCCGATTCATACCGTTATAGAGCCTACAGGAAAGCTAGAATATAATCCCCACCATCCCTGTTTTCAACAACTGCGGATGTTTTTTATAGCATTGTAGGTGCAAAATTTGGTATACGTTAAGATAAGTTAACATAATTCTTAAAAAGCCTTCTCTTTACAGAGACGCTACGGGAAAGCACAAGAGATCTAGGAGGATTGACCTGGGTGAATAACAAACGATGGAGAAATGCGGGGCTGTACGCACTGCTGTTTATTGTTGTCATTGCGCTGGGGACAGCGTTTTTTGACAAACAACCACAAAGTAGAGATACATGGCGGTACAGTCAGTTTATTCAAGAAGTTCAAAATGGCAGAGTAGCAAAAGTCAGTTTAAGTGCAGATCGGTCTACAGCTCTTGTGACGCCAGGCGACGGCAGTAAGAAGCTCGTGACCTTGGTCAACGACCCTGACTTGATCAACACTCTCACCCAACATGGCGTAGATATTAGTGTTTTGCCGCAAACCGATGAAGGATTTTGGTTTAAGGCACTAAGTAGCTTATTTTTCCCTGTATTACTTCTGGTAGGCTTATTCTTCTTGCTACGCCGCGCTCAAAATGGTCCTGGTAGCCAAGCAATGAACTTTGGCAAATCCAGAGCTAGAGTCCAAATGGAGCCGCAAACCCAAGTGACATTTAACGATGTCGCTGGTATTGACCAGGCAAAGCTAGAACTCAACGAAGTCGTAGACTTTCTGAAAAATGCCGATCGCTTCACCGCTGTTGGAGCAAAAATTCCCAAAGGCGTGCTGCTCGTTGGTCCTCCAGGAACAGGTAAAACTCTGCTCGCTCGTGCAGTAGCAGGCGAGGCTGGTGTCCCCTTCTTCTCTATCTCTGGTTCTGAGTTTGTAGAAATGTTTGTGGGTGTGGGTGCATCCCGCGTCCGCGACTTGTTCGAGCAAGCAAAGACAAATGCTCCCTGCATCGTGTTCATTGATGAAATTGACGCCGTAGGTCGTCAGCGGGGTGCAGGTTTAGGCGGTGGTAACGATGAGCGGGAACAAACCCTCAACCAGTTGCTCACAGAAATGGACGGCTTTGAAGGCAACACAGGCATCATCATTATTGCCGCCACCAACCGTCCCGACGTTCTGGATGCAGCATTGTTGCGTCCTGGTCGTTTCGACCGTCAAGTCGTCGTGGATCGCCCAGATTATGCCGGACGTGGGGAAATTCTCAAAGTTCACGCCCGTGGTAAGACCTTGGCAAAAGATGTGGACTTGGATAGAATTGCCCGTCGTACCCCTGGGTTCACTGGTGCAGACCTTTCCAACCTGCTCAATGAAGCTGCAATTCTGGCTGCACGTCGCAATTTAACCGAAATTTCGATGGATGAAATTAACGACGCCATCGATCGCGTGCTAGCAGGTCCAGAGAAGAAAGACCGAGTGATGAGCGAAAAGCGCAAAACTCTTGTAGCATACCACGAAGCAGGTCACGCTCTTGTTGGTGCGCTGATGCCAGACTACGACCCAGTACAAAAAATTAGCATTATTCCTCGCGGTAGAGCTGGTGGTTTAACTTGGTTTACCCCCAGTGAAGACCGGATGGACACTGGTTTGTACAGCCGTGCTTATCTGGAAAATCAAATGGCAGTTGCCTTAGGTGGTCGCATTGCTGAAGAACTCATCTTTGGTGAAGAAGAAGTGACCACTGGTGCAGCTCAAGACTTGCAACAAGTTGCTCGTGTTGCTCGTCAGATGGTAACACGCTTTGGAATGAGCGATCGCTTAGGTCCTGTTGCTCTCGGTCGTCAGCAAGGCAATATGTTCCTCGGTCGAGACATCATGGCAGAACGCGACTTCTCTGAAGAAACTGCTGCTGCTATTGATGAAGAAGTCCGCAAGCTAGTAGAAACAGCTTACCAACGCTCCAAAGAAGTGTTGGTAGGTAACCGCCACATTCTCGACCAACTCGCGCAAATACTGGTTGAAAAAGAAACAGTGGATGCCGAGGAGTTGCAAGAACTGTTGGCAAACAACGATGTGAAAACCGCAACGTTTGCTTAATAAATAAGAAAGAAGATAGAAGAGAAAAGACAAAAGAGAAAAGATTAAATAATTTCTTCATTCTTCACTCTTGATTCTTCACTCTTTAAAGTCAGGGTAATTCTGGAATCTTCCATTGTTGCCCTGATTTTTTTGTTACGGTATGTTGAGTTTCACTATCAAATACCTGCAGGTCGTCAATTCAAAATTTAAAATCTAAAATCTAAAATCGTATGAAGTTACCTGAACTTGGTTCCGAAAGTATCGACCGTATCATTGAAATGGCATGGGAAGACCGAACACCATTTGAGGCAATTGAAGAACAATTCGGCTTGCAAGAAAAGCAGGTTATTGCCCTGATGCGCCGTGAAATGAAAGCATCCAGTTTTCAGATGTGGCGGGAACGTGTTAGTGGACGCAACAGCAAGCATTTACAAAGGCGAGAGTTTGTTGCAGGTCGATTTAAGTCAGACAATCAAAAGACTTGAATCTGCTCGATAAAACTAATAAATAACACAATAGTAGAATTAAAAGGCTTTGGAGGACAAGAATTTCAGATAGGTAATGTAGCATCCTACAGATCAACTCTTTCTTTGTCGCTACCTCCATAGGCATGGTACTAAGCGTCCAAGTTCCTGCCAAGGTAGGACGTGGATGAGAAAGTGATGCGTCATGATTAACAGAATACTTTAACAAAATACTTTGCGAAAGCATTGGCAGCCCACTCTAATACTTACTAGTAACTGGAGGTCGCAAATATGACGCCTATTGAGAAGAGCGATTCAACGCCTATTGAGAAGAACGATTTAGTTGGACTGGCTCGCGATGTTGATGATAACCTGCCAGAAGGTTTAGTAGGAAAGGTTGTAGAATGCGATGAAGATGCCTTTGATGTTCATTTTCCTCTTCCAGGAGGGAAGGATGTGTCTGCCAAACTGCCAAGGGAAGATATAAATTTTCTGGTTGGAGGAATGGAGCAGCCTGAAAATTAACTAGTTTCATATTTCGAGGTCAGAGGATACTCTGCCCTCAAAAAATTGGCAGCGATTTTTGTAAATTGCCCGCACTTCGTGCCGCTTCGCGCTCCAAATTAGAAGTCTAAGACTACAAAAACAAAGCCGTGACTAGCAGGATATCATTAGTCCTTGCCTTGCGGTGAGACCAGTGCTGTTGGCGCAGCCTGCCCGCAGGGCTTAGGCGGGTTTCCCGCCGTAGGCAACTGGCGAACCCGAAGGGATGCGCGTTTGTATAGCCACGATTTATCATTGTCAGCTATTTTTGCAAATTTGGCATCCTCCCAAAAAATTGCTAGCGTAGCTGACAAAAGAAGCAAAAACTTGTCGGAGGCGAAGCAATGAAAGCAAATGAACTATTGGCAGAATACGCTGCAGGTAAGAGAGATTTTACTGAGGTAAACCTGAGCGAAGCCTTCTTAGAAGGAGCTAACCTGAGTGGAGCAATTTTAGACAGAGCCATTCTCGATGGAGCTGATTTAAGCAAGGTGAATCTCACTCAAGCAAGCCTCATTGAAGCTGACTTAAATGGAGCTAATTTAAATCAGGCAAATCTCACCGAAGCTAATCTGAGTGGAGCTATCCTGGATGGAGCAATTCTAGAAGGAGCCATTTTGGATGGTGCTAATTTGAATCAAGCCGACTTGACGATCGCAAAGTTGGTTGGCGCTCAATTTCGCGATGCTGAGCTACAAGAAGCTAACTTGAATGCAGTTTCTCTCAATGAAGCAGATCTTACTCATGCTGACTTAGCGAAAGCAGATCTCACGCAAGCAGATCTGAGTCACGCCCAATTGAACGAGACTAATTTGAACCAAGCCAACTTGAATGAGGCAAATCTAGAAGGCACAATTCTGGATGAAAATAAAGCTTGATTTTTGGCAAGAAACTTTTGGTAGATTTTCTGAGTCTGAATCTCCAAATTCTGCAAAAATTTGCCAATGTCTGAATCTGCCCAAGGCATTCCAGGATTGCCCGACTTAACGCATCCTACCGAGCTTATCCAATTCGGAACCCATTTACTGAAAGCTTCACTGTTATTGGTATTCCTGGTTGTTGCCTTGGGAATTGCAATTGCTTTGTTGAGCTTTGCCCTTCGTCGAAATCAACAGCAGCAAGAGATTTTCATTGGTGAATGGGCTGTTAGTTACTCCCAACTATTGCGGGGATTACAGCATTTAACCTTGGTGTTAATTCTGGTGGTGGGAGGATTTTTTCTTTGTTCAACTTTGAGCAATCGATACCATCATTGGGAACAGGCAAAGGTGGCTCAAGTTGCCGAGAGTGTCGCAGGTGAAAAGTTAGAACAAATAGCGCCTCAAATACGCTACGTTACTGAAGAGCCATACACATACACGACTCAAGTTAATAATAAGATAGTCAAGATAAATGATAAACAGAAGGTTAGCCGCTTCTTAACATTAAGTGGATCGCAAATTCAAGTAAAGATTGACCAAAGCCCTGATATTCAAGGTCGCCGCGCCATTTATAAAATAGACTATACTGCTGACTACAAAATTGTTAACCAACTCAAGGATATTAATAGTTTTTTCTTTGAAGCACCGCCGCCCGTGGGTTACTCTTTATTACAAAGCTATAAAGTAGAGCGTAACGGTACTAGACTTCAACAAAGAAATCCGGGTGACTATGGCTTTCCGCTTCAATTACAACCAGGAGAAGAAACGAGTTTAAGAGTCACTTATAAAGCTCAAGGCGGGCCGCGTTGGGTTTATAATTCTAACGGGCAGTTGCTTTCTAATTTTCGCTTAAGGGCGATCGCCAACTTCGCTGGAGCTGATTTTGCCAGTGGTATTATACCCAGTGAAATTAAAAATGACAGACAAGGGACTCAATTTACTTGGGTATTTGATGATAATGTTTCAGTCAAAAACCCATTTGGGGTGTATACCTACACTAACCCCATTCGTCACACTGGTGTCCTTCCTCGACTGCTATTGCTAGCACCGACAATATTTTTGTGGTGGATATTGCTACTCTATTTGTCGCTCCCCATGAACCTGAGAAATTTGGCAATTGCAGGTAGCATCTTTTTTGCTTGTTTGCTGACTTTAACTTATCTCAGCCGCTTTATAAATCCTCAGTTCGCTTGGACTCTCATTTCGCTTATCTTACTAGCATTGACATGGGGTTTGGGGTCAAAAAACCGCAGCGTTTCCCTAGCTGCTGTCATCTGCACAATTGCTGGCGCTGTGCTACCAGTCTTTGGATTATTAGTATCATTTAGTGGTCTCACTCTCAGCCTTGCAGGTTTGCTTTCAGCCATCTGGCTTGCGGTTCGTCATTGGTACGGGTTTTATACTTTACAACCACAAGACCGTAAACATTAAGGTTTTTATATATCTGACATCTTGCACCAATATCAATGAGAGGCGGAGCCTCTATATTCTCGTTCCCAGGCTGAGCGTGGGAACGAGGGCTGGGAGGCTACAGCCTCCTCCTTGTTAACAGTAGAAAAATTGTTAGAGTTTAGGTAAAAATCAAGTGCGATTGCCTTCGGCACTGCGCTCCGCGCAATCGCCACAAGCGGACACAGAGTGCGATTGTATAAAATCATTGTGTCATTTGGAAGTTCCTCTATTCCACAGGTGGTACAACGACGACGTCGCCGTTGTACAACCTTATATCTTGACTCAAGTCTTCTTTTGACAAGTACTTCCACAGATCTACATCAATTGTTTGTTTCGACCCGTCAGCAGCCTGGCGACGGATTTGAACTCAACGGACATCAGCATGAACAGTAATTCTGCCAGCCGCCTGAAGCGCTTTAGTCACAGTAGCCAATGACCCGGACTCTGTAAAACGCTCATCCGATGCTACAGAGTCCGACAGAAAGTATGCCCCCGGAATCGTCACTTCTCCAATAACAGCAATATGAATCTGCCGATTTGTAGGGTTTTGAGTGCTAGTTTGTGCCTGATTGGTTAGGTCAGTAGAGGAGATTCCAGCCAGCTGCGGGGCGGCTGACGCTGTTTGGGAAACTAACGCGCCTATTGACACTCCTCGGTCTAAAGACGCGAGGATTCTTGGGCTGAACTTGCCTTTTTCAGGTTTCCCTTCTTATAGGTCTTACGGTTCATACTTGTCCGTTCGCGTAGCGTGCGCCTAAGCGCATATCACAGTTTTTTAGGCTATGACCCACTTATGGACAACACGCCTGCGCGTTTACCCATTTCAGGATACGTTTCCCTGTGCCCCAGGGTACGCGGATTACTCCAAATTGTTTCTTGGAATCATTCACTGCTGTTTAACAGTTACTGCCGGTTTTATAGAGTTTTCGCTGCTCTTGCCCTTACTATTTTCCGATCTGTCGTGTGGCAAAGCGATCGCATCTTTCCTAGCTGAGCCATATTTGTCGGGCACGTGGGGCGCGGTATTTCAACCTGTAGGCTAATTATATTGTCGCACTTCGGTGGCGTTTTTATTCCCAATTGAAAAAGCCGTCAAGCGAAGGACGGGGCTTTAGACCCAATTTTTCGGTAAAGCGGTCATTAAAAGACTGACGGAAGCTAGATATTTCATTAGGGCAGTTCGAGATACGATTGTGACGTTTAAGATGATTTTAGACTTGTGGTTTTTGTTTGGTGATGGGCGTTCGCGTAAGCGCAAAGCGCAGGCTCCGCCAACGCGTAGCGTGCCCGGAGGGCTCAGCGGCTCCTCCGGAGCATCGCTTGCCCAAAGTTCCCTCAGCATAGGTGCCTTAACGCACCTGCTACTCATCACCAAAACCGACAAGACTCTTTTATCGAACTAAAAAAAACCTAACCCGTGTCGGATACGAGTCAGGTTTAGAGTGCTTGATGTTAATGCCGTGTTAATAATAAAGATTCTACTGAGCAATTTCATGAGACAAAAGTCATGAACCCGATGTGACAAAAGTACTAAAAATTTTAGGGGGTGATTTCAGAATCACCCCCATATTATCTTCCTAGGATTCTTTAATAGCACCAGCCTTCTGTGAACAGATATTACTCAGCAATGTTAACCAAACCTTGAACTTGTGAATTAGCCAATGTTGGCGCTGTAAATATACGGGAATATAAACTTGATGGTTGCTGCTCGGCAACAATTGGTAGAACTTGACGGGCATGACTTGCGACTTGCATAGTCTTCACATCGTATGTTTGTGTCGCCAATTTGGGATACAAGCCGATACCGATGATGGGAAGCAACAGACAAGCGGTAATGAACAGTTCGCGGGGTTTGACATCCGCTACTACTGCATCTAGCACTAACTCTTCGTTTTGCTTACCGTAGAACACTTCGCGCAGCATCGACAGTAAGTAAATCGGAGTCAGAATCACGCCAACAGCTGATAGCAGCACGACGACGACTTTGAAGCTAGAACTGTAGACATCGCTTGTGGCAATACCGATGAATACCATCAACTCTCCGACAAAACCACTCATCCCGGGTAACGCCAGAGAAGCCATTGCACCGGCTGTGAACAAAGCAAAGCTTTTGGGCATGACTTTTGCGATACCACCCATTTTGTCCATCATCAAGGTGTGGGTACGCTCGTAAGTGACTCCAGAGAGGAAGAACAAACTAGCAGCAATCAAACCGTGGGAAACCATCTGTAGCATTGCACCGCTGATGCCCAACTCTGTATAGGAGGCAATCCCAATCAGCACAAACCCCATGTGGGCAACTGATGAGTAAGCCAAGCGGCGCTTGAGGTTAGTTTGAGCAAAGGCACAGCAAGCACCGTAAACAATGTTCACCACACCCAAAATTGCTAGGACTGGAGCAAAGGAAGCATGAGCGTTGGGCAACATCTCCATGTTGATCCGGATGAGTGCATAACCGCCCATCTTCAACAACACACCAGCCAAAACCATCGAACCAGGTGCTGACGCTTCACCATGAGCATCGGGTAGCCAGGTGTGTAGAGGGAAAATCGGCAGCTTGACACCAAAGGCAATCAAGAAGCAAGCATAAACCAGAAGTTCAAAAGCTTTGGGATATTCCTTCATTCCCAGAGTTGCCATGTCGAAGCTGACAGTATCTCCAGAGAATGCCATTGCAAAGCCTGCTACCAAGATGAATATTGATGCTGCAGCAGTGTAGAGAATGAATTTGGTAGCTGCGTAGCGGCGCTTTTCTCCTCCCCAAATCGAAATCAGCAGGTACACTGGCACCAACTCAATTTCCCACATCAGGAAGAACAGCAACAAATCCTGGGCGACAAACACACCAATTTGAGCGCTGTACATCACCAGCATCAAACCATAAAACAAACGCGGCTTGTTCGTCACTTTCCAAGCCGCGAATATTGCAAGTGTGTTTATCAACCCTGTCAGCAGTATCAAAGGCATCGACAAACCATCAACTGCAACAGACCAGTTTAAACCCAACTGAGGAACCCAAGCATATTTCTCAATCAGTTGGTATGCGGAACTGTGAAAATCGTAGTCCTGCCAAAAGGCGTAAATCATCAACGCAAAGTTCGTGAGCGCAACTCCCAAACCGTACCAGCGAACAGTTGTGCCTTCCTTATCTGGGATTAAGGGAATGGCTATAGCAGCCACTATCGGCAACAGAATTATGGTTGTTATCCAAGGAAACTCAATAGCATTCATCACTGACAATCGTTTTACGTTTTTCTTTTTAATTACATTATATTAAGCAATGCTTAGTTTTGTGAACTGTATTTCTTCAAAAAAATCAAATCTTTAGCATCGATAGGAATAAATACTTAATTAGTTAGTTGATTTTCATTGTAATTGTAAAGATTTACTAAGTCAACAAAAAACGGTGGCTGGAGCCACCGTCAAAAATTGTAATACTAGCTCTGTTTTAGGAAGGATATTTGGCAATGCGACTTCTCGCTACTGAAGCCAAATGATAGATAAAGTTACCCAATAGGAATTCAAATGATACGGTTGACAAATATCTAAACATTTCCATATCAGAAAACGTTAGGAACCGAAATCGTTTTGAATCCATTTAGAGGTGGTTTCAGGATATCGCACAAACCTAAAAGACATATACTTAGTGTTGCAAGTTCCTAAAAAAGAGGTGTAGAAAAATTCAAAATTACTTTTTGAATCTATAATTTTGAATTTTGAATTGCTTTTGCCCCTTGAGTATCAACAGAAAGCGATCGCACCTCTGCCTTAATTCCCTCCTTGATCCAAGCAGCTGCCATCGCCCCCGCCACAGCTTCAGAATGAGCCTTATTCGTTAAAGCCAACAGCGTTGGACCTGCACCACTAATTACCATGCCATAAGCACCAGCAGCAACAGCAGCAGAATGCACCGTATCGTAACCTTGAATCAATGCTTTGCGATAAGGCTGATGTAACTTATCTTGTAAAGCAGCTCGCAACCAATTACCCGTGCCAGTTTCCAAACCACGCAACAACAACCCCAGATGTGCCGTATTAAAAATCGCATCTGCACGACTCACCTCAGTTGGCAAAACCCGCCGCGCCTCCTTCGTTGAAAGCTCAAAATCCGGAATTGCCACCACCGGCACAACCTCCTCACTCCAAGGAATCTCACAAATCTCCCACTCTTGGCGCTCTTGGAGCCTTGGCGGTTCATTTTCCACCCCCGTCGCCGCCAAACGACATCCTCCCAACAAAGCCGGCACCACATTATCCGGGTGTCCTTCCAGAGCGATCGCCAACTCCATCACTTGCAACTGACTCAAAGGTTCCCCCGCCAGCAAATTAGCACCAACCAACCCACCAACTATAGCTGTCGCCGAACTCCCCAAACCCCGCGCCAGCGGAACACCAAGATGAATATCGATTTGTATGGGTGGCGGTGTCTGCTCTATGTGTTCATAAAACTTTACAAACGCTTGATAGAGCAAATTACTTTCATCAGTCACAACTCGTTCAGCTTCCGCACCCGAGACAGTAATTTTCACCCCCCCTGTTTCCCCCCCTTGGGAAGGGGGGGATGAAAAAGTGGGTATGTCAAGGCTCGTAAACTTAAACTCGTTGTACAGCGTTAAAGCCGCACCAATACAATCAAAACCTGGTCCTAAATTGGCAGTTGTCGCTGGAACAGTTACAGATACAGAAGAAATAACAGACATCAGCACGTAAAAACTAATTAATCAATTAGCATCCCATGTAACTGATTCATTTGCTTAGCAGTCATCTTTGATTTTAGATTGCAGTCTTTTCGGCGATCGCAAATACCAAGTCCTTATTTTCTTACACAAAGGTCAGGCTTGACTCTGCCCTTATGGCAGGGTGTGTACTGTAAACAGTCACAGGTATGAGGCGAGAAACAATGAAACTGGGAGCTATTAATCACATAGCCCTGACAGTATCTAATCTAGATCGTTCGGAGGCTTTTTACAATGCACTACTGAGATTTCTTGGTTATGAACAGGGAGAAAAAACACCGCAGTTTATACTCTGGGCAAGTTCTAATGGTGTTATAACCATTTCTCCGTCAAATCCTGAATCACTCAATAAAAAGCACGATCGCTATTCTCCAGGGTTGCATCATCTTGCTTTTAGTGCAGATAGTCGAGAAGACGTGAATCGGCTTTATGAATATTTATTAGAACAAGGGATAGAAATTCTTGATCCTCCCGGTGAATATAATTATTTGCCTGGTTACTATGCCTTGTACTTTTTAGACCCAGATGGCATCAAGCTTGAACTAACACACATTCCCAATTGGCCCCCTCAATTGTAGTCAGACAAAAGGCGAAAAGATGCTCAAAATCGGCGACTTTTCCAAACTCAGCCATGTAACAGTAAAAGCACTGCGCCTTTACGACCAACTGGGACTGCTCAAACCATGTTATGTAGACGACTTTACTGGGTATCGGTACTATTCGGCTGACCAGTTACCTCAACTTAATCGCATTTTGGCGTTTAAAGACTTGGGCTTTTCTCTAGAGCAAATTGCCAAGCTGCTAGACGAGAATTTGCCACCCGCACAAATTCGTGGGATGTTGCGACTCAAGCAAGCAGAACTTCAACGGTTAGTTGAGGAAGAACAGGCGCGGCTATTACGTGTGGAAGCAAGACTTAAGCAAATTGAACAGGAGGATACTATGCCTAATTACGAAGTTGTACTTAAAACCGTGGAGCCGATAAAAGTTGCAGCGATCAGGGAAACATTACCAAATTATCCCTGTATAGGACGACTATACGATAAGTTATTAGAGTATTTCAAGCAACACGGAGTGAAAGAGAGTGATTATTGCGGCGCGATATGGCACGACCCTGGATACAAAGAGTCTAATGTGGATGGCGAAGCTGTGATCTCATTTGAGGGTGAGGTATCCAGTACTGACCGCGTGTTGATTTATGAATTACCAGGTGTAGAAAAAATGGCAACTGTAGTTCATCATGGCAGTTACAACACCATTAACCAAGCGTATGCTGCCTTACCAACTTGGATTGAAACGAATGGATATAAAATAATCGGTTCTAACCGCGAGGTTTATATTATTGGTGGAAATGAACAGGACAACGACTCATACCTAACGGAAGTGCAGTTTCCTGTGGCCAAGGCTTAATTAAGGTTTTCAGGAGTAGGGAATCGGGAATTCGGCTCCCTAGTTCCTACTCCCGAAAAAAAGTTTGTTAAGAAAAATCGGTCTCTGTTATGATAAATTCATAAAAGAAAAAAAAGATTAACGGACTGAGTTTGCCCTCAGTCCGGTAAAAAAAGCGGGTTAACCGCTATAGACCTGGTTAACCCGTGCAGCTTTGGGAACGCGCAGAGAAATTACTATTGCAATACCAACTTAACGTTGGCATTTTGTAGACCGCGCTGCTTCACTTCTGCCAGGGTCTTGTTAACGGCATACTTCTGGTTGATCGAGTTGATCAATTCGGTTTGATTGTGCTTCTTAGCAACGCCCCACAGGTCTGCAATCAGATCGAAGGAACCGTCGCTGTTGCGAGACCAACCGAGGTCATATTCGCCTTCCAAAACTGCAACGATGTCGGAACGAACACGTTGACCGTTGTAGCCACGAACATCAGCTTCGGTCTTTACAGTGATGCCCAAGTCGCGCAGGGAAGCCTTGAGGATTTCTGCATCGGTGATTTTGGTACGCAGAGTGCTAAAGTGAGACATTTGGGTTTCCTCCAAAGAGAAAGTAGAGAAAAAGACAACGGTTTGTTTTAAGCGAAGCCGCGTTTACCAAGACGCGGTTTTTTCATAACTGCTAGCTTTTGACGCTAGCCTTTCCCCCTGTGGTAGCAGGAGAAAGCTTTTAGAACTCCATTCGCTGATACTCAGCAACGGAGGATGCGGCTGGTCTTGCGCGCTGTCTAGCCCAGTCTCGAAGAGCTGTGACCTGTTCTTGCATCGTACGAGACAGCGGTAGTGTTGCTTTAAGTGCCGCAATAATATCTAATTGTGTGAACTCCCGATCTTGGGCAAAAGCTTCGTACATTGCCGCAACAATCGCTTGTTCAATTTCTGCTCCCGAAAATCCATCAGACATCTTAGATAGCTGTTCTAAGTCAAATCGCGAGATGTCTTCCCGACGGCTGGAGAGGTGTATATTGAAAATATGCTGGCGCTCTTCAGGTGTGGGGAGATCCACAAAGAAAATCTCATCAAACCGACCCTTCCTCAAGAACTCACCCGGTAGGCGCTCAACTCGGTTAGCAGTCGCCATAACAAATACTGGGGATTTTTTCTCTTGCATCCAGGTGAGGAAAGAGCCAAAGATCCGGCTGGAAGTACCACCATCTGAGTCAGAAGAGCCTGTCGTACCAGCAAATGATTTATCTAATTCATCGATAAACAAAATTGCTGGGGAAATCGATTCTGCTGTTTTTAGAGCATTACGCAAGTTTGCTTCCGAACGACCCACCATAGAGCCATCGTACACTCGCCCCATATCTAACCGGAGTAGTGGCAAACTCCATAGCCGAGACGTGGTTTTGGCAATTAAAGATTTACCGCATCCAGGAACTCCCAAGATGAGCATTCCTTTGGGTTGAGGCAAGCCGTATTCACGCGCTCTTTCTGTAAAGGCGTTAGAACGTTGTTTGAGCCACTTCTTTAACTCATCCAAGCCACCAACAGCATCAATAGTTGCGTCTTCTTCTATGTATTCTAATATACCATTACGCCTGATGAGTTGCTTTTTCTCAGATAAAATGATATCTACTTCATCTTCCGTCAGACGCCCCTTAGTTACCTGTGCCTTACGGTAGACTTTTTCAGATTCATCTTTAGTCAATCCTAACGCTGCTCTAAGAAGCTTTTCCCGCGCTTCTGTTGCTAGGCGTCGCCCACGATTTTGTTCTATATGGCTCGTTAAAACTTTATTTAATTCACTCATGTCTGGAAGCGGAAAATCGAGAACGACAACTTCCTTTTCCAGTTCAATGGGAACTTGCTGCATAGGCGACATCAAAATAATGTTTTTCTGAGTGCCTTTAAACCCAGCGATCGCATCACGTAATGACCTTGTTGTCGCGGGCGCATCAATAAATGGATGTAAATCTTTAAGAATAAATATACCTGGTTCTCTCTGCCGGATGATCCATTCAATTGCCGCCTCTGGAGAAACGGTGTTGTGTTGGGTGACATTCCGGGGTTGACCATACTCCACGATGCCGTGCGTTACTGTCCACACATAGACTCTTCGCTGCGGCTTTGAGGATTGAGCGATTGTAAAAATTGCCTGCTCAGCCCGCTCTTCCTCGGAGGTCACAAGGTAGATTAGAGGGTATTGAGCTTGAATGAGGATGTTGAGCTCTTCTTTCATACAATCGACCTACTTGAGACCTTTACAGACAGTACAGACTTCGCTTTTTTTCATAGAGATGAGGCTATTATGAATCTAAAATTCATAATTCCTATTTAGCACTTACTTAGCAAGGAACTAACTCTTCCTTACTTTTCTGATTACTTTCATCTCTTTCCATATCATCAATGGCAAAACGCTCTTTTTGAGCTACAACTCCTGGCTGCTTACCCAATGTGACTAATTCCCCATCGCGTAGCACTAATGAACTTTCACAAGTTGGACAGGAGTGAACTCTGTGCGTCCTTCCATATGATGATGCTTCTACTTCTTCTACTAATTCTGAGTTTGCCAAATAGAAATCTAAGGCGCGTTGAGCAAGTTCTGACATCGGTTCGGAGTCAATTGCTGAACGAACCTTCAACTTCCTGTGCAGTTCTGGCGACAGATACAGTGTTACCTTTTGCTTAGCTTGCATATTACTCTTTAACGGTCTTACCCGGGTATGTATCTTACGATATCGGCTTCCCTTTTGCTTGTCAAGACAGCAAAACGTTTTGACGGCAATATCGTTACATTTCTTAATTAAGCTCTGTCATAACCCATAAGTTGAGAGTTTTGCGTCAAAACTGAAAATCGGCAAATGTAGACCCAAGTTAACTTCTTGTTTTACGAGATTGCTCAGCACTATCGCATTTCTCGTCCATTAGTCCTGAGTGAAACAAGACAACGGGAGATAAAGAGCAATTTTTATTTCCCCTGCTTGCTTATTCCCCCATCTAAAGATAGTTGAGAGGGGACACAAACCTGGTAGATTTAGCTATCAGCGAGTAAAAACTGGTCAAAATGAAAGTCCTGGTTATTGGTGGAGATGGATATTGCGGTTGGGCAACCGCACTTTACCTTTCAAATCGCGGTTATGAAGTTGGTATTTTAGATAGTTTAGTGCGGCGGCACTGGGATAATGAGTTGGGAGTGCAAACTCTTACCCCAATTACGCTCATTCAGCAACGTATACAGCGCTGGCACGATTTGACTGGTAAATCAATCGACCTTTTTGTTGGCGACATCACTAATTACGAGTTCCTGAAGAAGGCGCTGCAAACATTTGAGCCAGAAGCACTTGTGCATTTTGGCGAACAGCGTTCAGCACCTTTTTCGATGATTGACCGCGAACACGCAGTTCTCACCCAAGTGAACAACGTAGTTGGTACGTTAAATTTGCTGTATGCGATGCGGGAAGATTTTCCCAATTGTCACTTGGTTAAGCTGGGGACAATGGGTGAATACGGCACACCTAACATTGATATTGAAGAAGGGTACATCACGATAGAACACAACGGGCGTAAAGATACCCTGCCTTATCCCAAGCAGCCCGGTTCAATGTATCATCTCAGCAAAGTCCATGACAGCCACAATATCCACTTTGCTTGCCGAATTTGGGGATTAAGAGCAACAGACTTAAATCAGGGCGTTGTTTACGGTGTTTTAACCGAAGAAACAGGGATGGACGAGCTGTTGATTAACCGCCTTGATTACGATGGCGTGTTTGGAACGGCGCTGAACCGTTTCTGTATTCAAGCAGCCATTGGTCACCCCTTGACTGTTTACGGTAAAGGCGGACAAACTCGGGGATTTTTGGATATTCGAGATACCGTGCGCTGTATTGAACTAGCTGTAGCTAACCCAGCACAACCTGGTGAATTCCGCGTGTTCAATCAGTTTACCGAACAATTTAGCGTCGGCGACTTGGCGCTGATGGTGAAAAAAGCTGGTAACGCAATGGGACTGAATGTGGAAATCAATCATTTAGATAATCCCAGAGTCGAGAGAGAAGAACATTACTTCAACGCCAAAAACACCAGATTGCTGGATCTTGGCTTGCAGCCCCATTATCTTTCTGATTCGCTTCTCGATTCTCTGTTGAACTTTGCTATTAAGTACCAGCATCGAGTTGATCAAAATCAAATCTTGCCTAAAGTCTCTTGGCGGAGAAATTAGGTAAATCCTGAATGGGCTGATCACAAACAAACAACTCACAACTGTTGGAATTCAAATTCAGTATCAGTTGTGTACGACACAGTGGAGAGTCGAGATTGCCAGCCCTTGGGCTGATCTATTTCAAAATTGCAGGTTCTACGATTTCAGGGTTTCATCGCATTGCGTCAAAAATGAGCCAGCCTTCCTTTATTGACTAGTTTACTCAAACGGCTATGAAATAGAGTTGCTCTGTTGGCTGGCTCTTTTTTCCAAGCTTGACGCGAAAAAGATAAATTCTGCGTCATGGCTGATCGCAAACCGCAAAGCGCTTTTTTAGGGTACATAAATGACGAATACCAGTCGCCTGCGGGAGTATTAGCTTAGCAAGAGCGTTGGTTTATCGCCTGTCTAAATCTGGTCGTCATATTGTCGCGCAGTATGACGACCAGTATTTTTAAAATGATGAATGAGAAGAATGAACGGTAAAATACGCGATTCTTCACTTGATAAATTTATACTACCCTACGGAAAGCTGTTTTGCGGAGGTTCTCTCTGACCAAAGCAAAGTGTACGTGGCGTCTACACATTGATTTTTGCCTTTATTTTATATTACAAATTTCGGTGGTATTGACTATTTTTTTATGCGGATCGCCCTATTTACCGAAACCTTTTTGCCTAAGGTTGATGGCATTGTAACACGCCTACGTCATACTATTGACCATCTTCAGCGCAATGCTAACCAAGTCCTGGTAATTGCCCCAGATGGTGGCATTACTGAATACAAAGGAGCTAAAGTATATGGTGTCTCGGGTTTTCCCCTGCCACTGTATCCAGAGTTAAAAATGGCACTACCTCGTCCAGCAATTGGTGATACTCTGGAGGAGTTTAAGCCAGATATTATTCACGTGGTGAACCCAGCTGTCTTGGGCGTAGCTGGTATATTTTATAGCAAAAGCCTGAATGTTCCCTTAGTTGCATCTTATCATACACACCTGCCACAGTATCTTCAGCATTACGGTTTAGGAATGCTCGAAGGGTTATTGTGGGAACTACTGAAAGCAGGTCACAATCAAGCAGCTTTAAATCTGTGTACCTCCACAGCAATGATGCAGGAATTGATAGCACACGGTATTGAAAGGGTAGATTTGTGGCAAAGAGGGGTGGATACGGAATCGTTCCATCCTGACTTTGCAAGTCTTGAAATGCGATCGCGCTTGTCGCAAAATCATCCCGAGAGCCACTTGTTACTGTACGTCGGGCGTCTTTCCGCTGAAAAAGAAATTGAGCGCATCAAACCAATTTTAGAAGCCATTCCCTCAGCACGGCTGGCGTTAGTAGGAGATGGTCCCCACCGCCAAGCACTGGAAAAACACTTTGCTGGAACAAATACTCATTTTGTTGGGTATCTTGCCGGTACAGAATTAGCCTCTGCCTTTGCAAGTGCTGATGCGTTTATTTTTCCTTCTCGGACGGAAACACTAGGATTAGTTCTACTAGAAGCTATGGCTGGTGGGTGTCCGGTAGTTGCAGCTCGTTCTGGCGGCATTCCTGATATTGTGACAGACGGGGTGAATGGATATCTTTTTGAGCCCCAAGCAGATGTTCAAAGTGCTATAAGAGCGACTGTTCGTCTTTTACAACAGCAACAAGAACGAGAAACTATCCGTCAAAACGCGCGTCGGGAAGCAGAACGTTGGGGATGGGCTGCTGCTACACGCCAGCTAGAAACCTACTATCAAAAGGTTATTTATTCTCAATTGCCAAGGGCGGCATAAGCATGATCAGGGAATCGGGAATAGGGCATAACCCATTCCCCATTCCTCAATCTAAAATCTAAAATCTAAAATTCTAAATCCCCATGTCCCTCCTAAATGCTGGTAGCGTCTTGGCTACATTAACTGAACTGACTCAAGTTAATCGCACTCACTCGTTACTGCGTCGTGTCAAAGACCTTTCTGTTAACGAATTTGTTTGCTTGCTCGACTTTATCACAGCCGAATTTCAGCAATTTCTTAGGGCAATTGAACTGATTAACAATGAAGCTCTAGAAACCATGCTGGAGAAGGTACTGGAGGCGATTACACTCAAAATTGGTCAAATTCTCCAGGCAGAGCAAACCACGATTTTTTTGGTTGACTATGACAAAGGTCAGCTTTGGTCAAAAGTTCCCCAAGATAACACACAAAAAGCTATAGAAATTCGTACTCCGATTACAGTTGGTATCCCTGGTCATGTTGCCAGTACAGCTCAATGTTTGAACATATCTGATACCTCTACTCACCCCCTCTTTAGCCCAGAACTAGAAAAACAAATGGGGTACAAGTTTCGTAATATACTTTGTATGCCAGTTTTGAGCAGCAAAAACCAGGTTGTGGCAGTTGTGCAACTGGCAAATAAAGCTGGAGGTATTCCGTTTAATCACGAAGATGAAGCGCACTTTCGAGACTTTGCCTCTTCTATCGGCATTATTTTGGAAAGTTGCCAATCTTTCTATGTTGCAGCTCGCAATCAACGAGGCGCAACTGCTCTTTTACGGGCGACTCAGACTTTGGGGCAAAGTTTGGATTTAGAAGCCACTTTGCAAATCGTCATGGAGCAAGCCCGGATTCTCATGCAAGCAGACCGCAGCACTCTATTTTTATATCGTAAAGAAATGGGGGAACTCTGGACTAAAGTGGCAACTGCGGATGATAAAACCATGATGGAAATCCGTATGCCGGATAACAAAGGCATTGCAGGATATGTAGCGTCCACTGGTCAAGCGCTGAATATTGCCGATGCTTATAAAGATCCGCGTTTTGACCCCACGACAGACCAAAAGACGAGATATGTCACTCGTAATATCCTGTGTTTGCCAGTGTTTAATTCCGCGAATGAATTGATTGGGGTGACGCAGTTAATTAATAAGCATCAAGGAAGTTTTACCGCCTCTGATGAAGAATTTATGCGGGCTTTTAATATCCAGGCAGGAATTGCTTTAGAAAATGCCCGCTTGTTTGAAAATGTATTATTAGAAAAACAGTATCAAAAAGATATTCTGCAAAGTCTTTCGGATGCAGTAATATCTACGGATATGGAAGGGAAAATTGTTACAATTAATGATGCAGCGTTGCAGCTCTTGGGTTGTCCCTTGGAAGAAGCAAACCCCAAGAACAACAAGCATCTTTGGGAACAAAACTTGATTGGTCGTTTCGTGTGGGAGGTTGTGCCAATTGATAATCTCCAATTCCGCCTCCAAGATAGTTTAAAAACTGGGGCAAAACATTATGTCCCAGAGCAAAGTTTGACGGTAGGACTGGTATTAGTACCGAGTGCTGAGTGCCAAGTGCTGAGTGAAACGAAAAACTCAGGGCTAAATAACGCCAGTGCTTTCAAGTTGAGGGATATGCCCACACGCTTGACTCCTCAAGAATCAAAACTTTATATTTTGGCAATACGCGATCGCACCAATCCAAATTTTTTCATTCCCTGGAATCTACCTATTTCACCTCGGTTGACGTTGCTTGATGCGAGTAGTGTCGAGAAAATCGAACGCAGTATCAATCTGACTGTCAACCCCTTGACTAACCCAGAAGGAGGCGTACGGGGGGGTTTGGTGGTATTGGAAGATATCAGTCAGGAAAAACGCATGAAAACCACCATGTACCGCTACCTGACTCCCCGCGTCGTAGAACAAGTCATGGCACTAGGGGAAGATGCTTTGATGGTGGGTGAACGCAAAGACGTGACTATCTTGTTTTCTGATATCAGAGGTTACACCACATTGACAGAAAATCTCGGTGCTGCCGAAGTGGTGTCCTTGCTGAATCAGTATTTTGAAACAATGGTTGAAGCTGTTTTTAACCACGAAGGCACCCTAGATAAGTTTATTGGTGATGCCTTAATGGCAGTATTTGGTGCACCGCTCCCGTTGACCGACAATCACGCTTGGCGGGCAGTACAATCGGCATTGGAAATGCGACAACGACTCGCAGAATTTAATCAGCGGCGAATTATCTTGAAACAGCCACAAATCCATGTTGGCATTGGCATTAGTTCCGGAGAAGTCGTTTCCGGCAATATTGGTTCCCGAAAACGGATGGACTACACCGTAATCGGGGATAGCGTGAATTTGAGTTCCCGCCTAGAAGGAGTCACTAAGGAATATGGTTGTGATATCATCTTAAGTGAATTTACGTACCAGTTGTGTAGTGACCTCATTTGGGTGCGTGAGTTAGACAGAATTAGAGTCAAAGGGAAACATCAAGCAGTTAGTATCTATGAGTTGATAGGCGATCGCCGTACTCCCTTAGATGCCAACATTCAGGAATTTTTGTTTTATTACCAGAATGGACGTACTGCTTATTTGTCGCGCAATTTCCACTGTGCTATTGCCTGCTTTGAAGCCGCCAAAAAAATTCAACCCAAAGACCAAGCCGTTGCTATCTACTTAGAACGCGCTCATCATTATCTTAATCACGCTCCCAGTGATTCTTGGGATGGTGTCTACAGTAGGCTGACAAAGTAATCAAAAAATTATGAAACTGGAACGCCCACGCTATTAATGATTCATAATTTATTCACTTTTTCCATCGTCAGTCTGGAAAGGGTTTTCACCGATTCCCAGTTCTTGTTTTGAGCGTTTTAAGTTTTTCCAAAGATCCTTGATTTGCTCATAGGCTTGCTCCGGTGGTATTTTCCCTGATGTCTCTAAGTTACAAATGTAACTTATCCTTTGGGCAAATTCCTGTAAGTTAGCATTGAAAACTAAGTTTTCTGGCTTCACTTGACCGTAGTAGCGACCACGAGGATAGAGAAAATTTTCTTTATCTACCATTGTTCTCTCCATTTACTCAATCCCCCCCCTGTATTCGGCTTTGAAGTCAATAGTTGGCAATCTTGGTTGAGTTTCCTTTGGTTGCTTACTGACTTTTTGTGCCTTTAAACGATGATTGTATTCAAATTGAGTGGAAACTGCCACAAAAAAAGGTGTTTTTATATACTTTTTTATTTCATTATACCAATTTATTTCCCGAAAAATTATTACAAACTACTGTAAACAGTTATACTTTTATCTATCAATTTACTTAGTAACCAAAGACTAACCTCTCACCCTAAAGTAAGAAAACTTGTGGGTGCATACATCATTTGCCTATGACTTATGACTAATAACTGATGACTAAAGATAAAATGGTTAAGCCTAAAAGCATAAAAGCTGCTCATCGCCCATAACTTTACCTTTCGCCATGTCTGTTCAAACAAAAGTATACGAAGGCAAAGCTAAAATCCTCTACACAACGGATGATCCTGAAATCTTATTAGCTGATTTTAAAGACGATGCGACTGCCTTTAACGCCCAAAAACGGGGTAGCATCCAGGGTAAGGGAAATATAAATAATAGCATTTCTAGTAAACTATTTCAACAACTGGAAGCGCATGGTATAAAGACTCACTATATAGACAGCCCTGCTCCGAATCAAATGCGGGTAAAGGCGTTGAAGATTTTGCCATTGGAAGTCGTGGTGAGGAATATTGCTGCTGGAAGTCTTTGCAAACAAACAGGATTACCACTGGGGACTGTGTTAAAACAGCCATTGGTCGAGTTTTATTACAAAAACGATGAATTGGGAGATCCATTGTTAACAGGCGATCGCCTTTTCCTGTTAGAACTCGCGACTCCGGAACAAGTAGATACCATTACCCATCTAGCATTACAAATCAACAAGTTTCTTTGTGACTTTTTCCGGCGGTGCGACATTACCTTAGTGGACTTCAAACTGGAGTTTGGCTTGGACTCACAACAGCAATTGCTATTGGCAGATGAAATTAGTCCGGACACTTGTCGTTTATGGGACAATTCTGCTGTACGTGATCCGAATCTCCGGGTACTGGACAAAGACCGCTTCCGTCAAGACTTGGGGAATGTAGAGAATGCCTACCAGGAGGTTTTACAACGAGTACTCAAAGCTGTGGAAAGCAATTGAAGCAGATAAGGAATTGGCGACTGGGGACTAAGTCATTCCCAATTCCCAATTGTTGATCCCCAATGGCTAATACTTTGGTAAAAAAGAAAAACAAATGATTCTTATCCACTTTTGCCTTTTGCAATTTGCCTTATAAAGGTAAAAGGCAAAAATTAAGAATGTAATTTTTAGATTAACCTTTGGTTGAGAGCATGATTGCCTAGTGATGGTGTGTGGACGTGAAGAGGAATCCAAAAAAAATGCGCTTATCTCCCGTTTTAGTCACAGTTGTGGCGATTGCAGCCCCTTTTGGCAGTTCGCTGAGTGCAAATGCACAAACGCCCAACACTTCAAATTTAAACCAGACAGCAGAGGCTTTAAAACCTTTAAGCAATCAACAGTACAAAGTCGGGGTCTTCCCAGCTTCGTCAGCAGCAATAGCGAAGCCGGAAGTCATAGTGCCAAGTTCCATAGAAAACTCAACAACGACAGGGTTCCCCAACAGTTCTAAACAGACAGCAGAGGGTTTAAAACCTTTAACCAATCAACAGTACAAAGTCGGAGTCTTCCCAGCTTCAGCATCAACAGCGACAAAAAAGGTCATATTGCCAAGAAGCTCCACATCTTCACCAATTGCACAAAATCCTCCGCAAACGCCCGCGCCTGACACTGAAGAGCAGCAAACATCTCCCCAAGCTCCCAATACCACTCCTGCACCGGAAAATATCAACCAGCCTGCGGCGGAACCGGGACAAAATCCTGGACAAACACCTTTTCCAAGCATTCAACAACAAACACCCGCTCCTGAGACTCAACAGCAGCAAACACCTCCCCAAGGTGGTACCAATCAACCTGCAACTGAACCGGGACAACAAAATCCTGGGCAAACACCTTTTCCAAGCATTCAACAGCAACAAACACCCGCTCCGGAAACTCAACAGCAGCAAACACCTCCCCAGACTCCTGGTACTCCCACCACACCAAATGGTACCAATCAACCAGGGGCGGAACCGGGACAAAATCCTGGGCAAACACCTTTTCCAAGCATTCAACAACAAACACCCGCTCCTAACACTCAACAGCAACAAACACCTCCCCAAGCTCCTGGTACTCCCACTACACCGGATGGTACCAATCAACCAGGGGCTGAACCTACATCTCCACAAGCTCCAGGAAGTCCCCAACCAGAGCAATCCCCAGAAGCCGCTGAACCCCGCGTGCTAGTCTCTGAAGTCTTGATTAGATCTGAAAGTGGGCAACTCGTGCCGGAACTGGAAGAGCAAGTGTATAGAGCCATTCGCACGCAACCAGGACGAACAACAACCCGTTCCCAACTGCAAGAAGATATTAACTCCATTTTTGCTACAGGCTTCTTCTCCAACGTCCAAGCAGTACCAGAAGATACACCTGTGGGAGTACGGGTAAGCTTTGTTGTACGACCTAACCCTGTCCTAACTAAGGTGCAAGTGCAGGCAAATCCCGGCGCAAATGTTCCCTCTGTACTACCTGCTACTACCGCAGATGAAATATTTAAAAACCAGTATGGGAAAATCCTCAACTTGCGTGATTTACAAGAGGGCATCAAGCAATTAAGCAAGCGCTATCAAGACCAAGGTTATGTGCTGGCAAACGTAATTGGAGCGCCGCAAGTCTCTGAAAACGGAGTTGTCACTTTGCAAGTGACAGAAGGGGTGGTAGAAAATATCCGAGTTCAGTTCCGCAATAAAGAAGGTCAGGTGACAAACGACAAGGGACAACCGATCCGGGGACGGACGCAACCCTATATCGTGACGCGAGAACTGCAGCTCAAGCCCGGAACAGTTTTCAACCGCAACACAGTGCAAAAAGACTTGCAAAGGGTCTTCGGACTGGGGCTGTTTGAAGATGTGAATGTTTCTCTTGACCCTGGTACAGACCCCAGCAAGGTGAATGTGGTCGTCAACGTGGTTGAGCGTAACAGTGGTTCTATTGGTGCGGGTGCAGGTTTGAGTTCTGCCAGTGGATTGTTTGGTTCAATCAGCTATCAGGAGCAAAACCTCAATGGCAGAAATCAAAAATTAGGGGCAGAGGCGCAGGTAGGAACAAGGGGAGAGTTTCTGTTTGATCTGCGCTTCACAGATCCCTGGATAGGTGGTGACCCCTTCCGGACTTCTTATACGGCAAATCTCTTCCGCCGTCAGTCGATTTCATTGATTTTTGAAGGCGACGATAAAAACATTGAAACTGTTAGAAACCCCAATGACCCCAATGAGGATGGCGATCGCCCCCGTATTGTGCGTTTGGGAGGCGGTGTTAACTTCACCCGTCCCTTGTCCAACAATCCCTACGAAAGGTCAGAATGGACAGCTTCAGCTGGTTTACAGTATCAACGAGTGACTACCAAAGATGCTGATGGCGATACTAGAAGTCTGGGGCGTCTCGAGAACACAAATGAGATCATTGAGTTGACCCAATCTGGGGAAGGTGAAGACGATTTGTTGCTATTGCAACTAGGTGCTGCACGCGATCTGAGAAATAACCCCTTGCAACCTACCAGTGGTTCTTACTTCCGCGTTGGTCTTGACCAGTCGGTGCCGATAGGACTGGGCAATATTCTCTTAACCAGGTTGCGGGGTAGCTACAGCCAATACTTCCCTGTAAGCTTTATTAACTTCACTAAAGGACCGCAAACCCTTGCTTTTAATCTTCAAGCGGGAACAATCCTTGGTGACTTACCTCCCTACGAAGCTTTTTCTCTCGGTGGTAGCAACTCCGTTCGAGGATATGACGAAGGAGGCTTAGCCAGTGGACGTAGTTTCGTACAAGCATCGGTTGAGTATCGCTTCCCAGTTTTCTCCGTCGTCAGCGGCGCACTATTTTTTGATGTTGGTTCCGATTTCGGAACTGGTAATAGAGCATCTCAGTTGCTGAACAAAAATGGTACTGGTTACGGTTACGGTGTTGGCGTGCGCGTGCAGTCTCCTTTGGGACCAATTCGCATTGACTACGGCATCAACGATGATGGAGATAGCCGCATCAACTTTGGTATTGGCGAAAGGTTCTAAGTAGTCATTAGTCGTTAGTCATTCGTTATTAGTCATTAGTCATTAGTCATTAGTCATTCTTCACGACAAATGACTAATGACCAAGGACAAAGGACAAAGGACAAATGACAAAGGACAAAAAATAATATGCAAGAACATACATTAGCAGCGCAAATTAACCAAACAGGAGTGGGACTGCACAGCGGAGTCAGTACGCAAGTTCGGGTAAAACCAGCCGAAGCGGGAAGTGGACGCTACTTTGTGCGCGTGGATTTGCCCGATACTCCAATCATTCCAGCGCAAGTCGCAGCGGTGAATCAAACCGTGCTTTCCACTCAGTTGGGTAAAGGAGAAGCATCTGTCCGCACGGTAGAGCATTTGCTAGCAGCCCTTGCTGCAATGAAAGTGGATAACGCCCGAATTGAAATTGACGGTCCAGAAGTGCCACTTTTGGATGGATCAGCGAAGGTGTGGACAGAGGCGATCGCCCAAGTTGGTTTAGTGTCACAAAGCCTGAGTGAGGAAAAAGTTCTTCCAGTCATCGACCAACCAATTTGGGTGCGTCAGGGTGATGCTTTTGTCTGTGCCATTCCAGCCCCAGAAACTCGCTTTACCTACGGTATTGATTTCGATTTCCCGGCGATTGGTAATCAATGGCACAGCTGGTCGTTCACTCCCAATAAGGGAAACCCTCATGATACCTTCGCTCTAGAAATTGCTCCTGCCCGTACCTTTGGTTTACTGCATCAAATAGAACACTTGCAGCAGTCGGGGTTGATTAAAGGTGGCAGCTTGGATAATGCTCTGGTTTGTGGACCAGACGGTTGGGTAAATCCGCCATTAAGATTTGCAAATGAGCCAGTACGTCATAAAATCTTGGATTTAGTAGGAGATTTAAGCTTGCTTGGAATTTTCCCTTGCGCTCATTTTTTGGCGTACAAAGCCAGCCACAATTTACACATTCAACTGGCGCAAAGGATTTTAGATTTGGAAATTGGTATGTAGTAAGCATTTAAGCGCTGATTACAAGCCAAAGCTCGATCCAAAATCCACATTTTTAGGGGGAGGTTCAAACAAGCACCTACGCAAAAAACAAACATAGCAAATAAATCGCACTGTCTAATGTCAAGTGTCACCCAACAAGTCAATACCATCGATATTCCCACAACACCAGCATCTACCAATGACCAGCCAGATAATGCCACCACAAGCAAGTCTGACAATCAGGTCATTTACTCTATAGAAGACATCCAAAAGCTGCTACCTCACCGCTACCCCTTTGCGCTCGTAGACCGGATTATTGAATATGTGCCGGGAAAACGAGCTGTTGGCATTAAGAACGTCAGTATCAATGAACCCCATTTTCAAGGGCATTTTCCAGGACGTCCAATTATGCCAGGAGTGCTGATTGTAGAAGCAATGGCACAAGTTGGCGGTGTTGTTTTGACTCAACTTCCAGATATGGAAGGCGGACTCTTTGTATTTGCTGGTATCGATAAAGTTCGCTTCCGCCGTCAAGTCGTACCAGGGGATCAACTGGTTATGACTGTGGAACTATTGTGGGTAAAACAACGTCGTTTCGGTAAAATGCAAGCGCGTGCCGAAGTAGACGGTCAGCTCGCTACTGAAGGCGAACTGATGTTTTCCCTAGTAACCTGAAAATTTGCTTTTGTGGTAGAGGCACGACCGTGACGTGCCTTTCCTGAACCTTTTACTGAATTCTGAATAAGGATATCAGTAAAAGAAACAACTCACAACAGCATTATTATTTTAGTTTTATATTTTCGACGCCCTCACACATAAGTAGCTCACCTGACACTTTCGGCTACTAAATAACTAAACTCTCAGCATTCAAGACTCTTCTGGAGATGCACCCTTGAAAACCCTAATTCATCAAACTGCTGTAATTCATCCTAATGCAGAATTGCACCCTACAGTGCAAGTCGGTGCTTATGCTGTGATTGGAGGGCATGTCAAAGTCGGTCCTGAAACCACCATCGGCGCTCATGCCGTACTAGAGGGACCTTTGGAGATTGGGGCACGAAATCAAATTTTTCCGGGAGCCGTAATTGGCATGGAACCCCAAGATCGAAAATACGATGGCGAATTTAGCTGGGTCAAAATCGGAGATGATAACCGCATTCGCGAGTACGTCACGATTAACCGCGCCACTGGTACGGGTAAAGAAACTCGCATTGGCAACGGTAACCTACTCATGGCTTATGTCCATGTAGGTCATAATTCTGTCATAGAAGACAATGTCACTATTTCTAATTCTGTAGCGATCGCCGGACACGTCCACATAGAGTCACGATCAGTCATAAGTGGGGTTCTGGGAATTCATCAATTTGTGCATATTGGAACTTTGGCAATGGTGGGGGGCATGAGCCGCATTGAGCGAGATGTTCCTCCATATATGCTTGTAGAAGGAAATCCATCGCGAGTGCGTTCACTTAACCTTGTAGGACTCAAACGCGCTGGTTTTAGCACTGATGAGTTTCAAATCCTGAAAAAAGCCTTTCGTATTCTTTACCGTTCTGAAATGGTCTTTAAGGAATCCTTGGAACAGTTGGAATTACTAGGCGATACCCAACAGTTACAGCATCTGCGTCGGTTTTTGCTACTTTCTCAAATGCCAGGAAGACGCGGCTTGATTCCTGGAAAGGGGAAAGCTGTCGTGAGTGACGAATCATAAAGAAGATGAGGAGGATAAGGGGGATGAGGAGGATGAGGAGGATGAGAAAGTTATTTCTTTCCTCTCCCTTGTCTCCCCCATCTCCCTCATCTCCCCCATCTCCCTTGTCTCCCCCATCTCCCTCATCTCCCCCATCTCCCTCATCTCCCCTATCTCCTTGAATTTCCTATTCCTAAATTTATAAATGCGAATATTTATCAGTACTGGCGAAGTGTCTGGCGACCTACAAGGATCGCTGCTAGTTGCTGCACTTAAGCGTCAAGCGGCATTGGCTGGATTGGAATTAGAAATTGTGGCGCTGGGTGGCGAAAAAATGGCAAATGTTGGAGCTACCCTTTTAGAAAATACTACTAGAATTGGCTCAGTAGGTATTCTGGAATCACTGCCTTATGTGTTACCAACACTCCAGATCCAACGACGGGCGATCGCCTATCTCAAGCAAAATCCACCTGACTTGGTGGTGCTCATTGACTATATGACACCAAATATTGTCATAGGCAACTATCTTCGCCGGAATCTGCCACAAATACCTGTTGTATTTTATATAGCACCACAAGAGTGGGTTTGGTCACTGAATTCACGTAATACCAACTTAATTGTTGGCATAACAGACAAGCTGCTAGCAGTCTTTCCTGGGGAAGCCCGGTATTTTCAAGAAAAAGGAGCAAATGTAACCTGGGTAGGGCATCCTTTAATAGATAGAGTTCAAAGCTTTCCCAGTCGGGAAACGGCGCGTACAGAGTTAGGAATTGCCGAGGATGTCATAAGTGTCGCTCTTCTCCCCGCCTCTCGTCGCCAAGAACTTAAACATCTTCTGCCTGTGATGTTCCAGGCAGCTCAAGTGATTCAAGCCAAATTGCCTCAGGTACATTTTTGGATACCTTTATCTCTGGAAATTTACCGAGAAGCAATTGAACAGGCAATACAGCAGTACGGTCTACGAGGTTCTGTGGTATCCGGTAAAACTCCGGAAGTCCTCGCCGCCGCTGATATGGCAATCACCAAATCTGGCACAGTTAACCTGGAACTGGCACTGTTGAACGTGCCTCAAGTTGTTCTCTACCGACTTCATCCCATCACGGCTTGGATTGCGCGTACTGTGCTCAAAGGTTCTATACCTTTCGCATCGCCGCCTAATTTAGTGATGATGAAGCCAATTGTGCCAGAATTGTTACAAGAGCAAGCGACACCAGAGAACATTACCCAAGCGGCGCTGGAATTATTACTTAATTCCGAGCGTAAACAGCAAATGTTGGCAGACTATCAAGAAATGCAGCAGCGTTTGGGAGAAGTGGGAGTGTGCGATCGCGCTGCCAAAGAAATTTTGCAAATGCTACCAAATTTTCAACATTAGAGCCTGCTTATAAAGAAAACCTTATTCGGGTATGTTACGGCTCGACACGTATGAATCGGTTGCGTAGAATTATAGCGCTTCTCGTTAGGATGAAGTAATTATTTATCTGTGTCCATCTGTGTCCATCTGTGGTTCTTATTTCTTGATGTATTGCGAACTCGGCTTACATCCCCAGGACGATTGACAAATCGGCAACTACCGTGCATTAGTTAAAGTAATAATTTCTTCAAAAGAAAAATCATGAACTAGGTTAGTCAAGGCTTTAGCTAAACAAGCGTGTGACTGAGGAATCTCCTTAACGAGATTGAGAACGTCCTTGGCATTAACTCTCGTTGCAGCCTGACGCAATTGTTCCACCCACTCAACAGGCATTTGTGCGATCGCATCTGCGATTTCGTCTGTCGAAAGAATCGGCTGTTGGTGCAGTTTTGTTTCGTGCGTGACATAGATATACTTGGCACCCAAGTATTCAGCCATCTTTTCAAAGATGGTTTCAGCGGAAAAGGGCTTCCGGACAAAATCGTCACAGCCTGTAGATAAAGCTATGAGCCGATCCTCTTCAAAAGCACTGCCCGTCAAAGCAATCACAACAGGGGCATAATCCCCTGTGGATTTTATCCGTTTGGTTGCTTCATACCCATCCATCAAGGGCATTCGCATATCCATCCAGACTAGATGGGGACGCCAAGTGGCAGACAACTCGATCGCTTCTTGCCCGTTGTGAGCTTCCCGCACGTCAAAACCCACAGGTTGCAGCAACTCGATCATAAGTTGGCGAATTTCCTGTTTGTCCTCTACGACTAAAATGCGATAATGCGGTTGTCCCGGAGCCAAAGCACTGACCTGCTGAGCCGATTTTTGAACCTGTACCTCCGAGGCTTGAACCTCCTGAGTTTGGATATCAAACTTAAAAATGGTTCCGATGCCCAAGGTGCTGTCTGCGGTAATCTCTCCTCCCATCAAGCGGACAAATTTCTGACTGATCGGCAAGCCCAGCCCAGTTCCCCCCTCTTGAGAGTTTTGACCGGTCTGAGTTTGCACGAACGGCTCAAATAAACGCTCAAGTTCAGTTAAATCAATACCGGGACCGGTATCTTCGACTTCAAAAAACAAGCGCAATCGTCTGTCCCGTTCCTCATTCCCCCGCTTTCCTCGCAAAATAACTTTGCCTGCTTGGGTAAACTTAATAGCATTGCCTAACAAGTTAATGAAAACCTGGCGCAGTTTGCTCTGATCGCTGCGAATATATTGAGGAAAGTCGGGGGCTAGTTCAAAGATCAGCTTCAATCCTTTAGACTCGGCTTTTAACCGGAACATCTGTTGCAAACTGTCCAAAAGATACTTTAAGTCGAAGTTAGTTTGATGAAATATAATTTTGCCCGCCTCAATTTTGGACATTTCCAAAACATCATCAATCAAATTCAACAAGTGTTCGCCACTGCGGGCGATCGTCTCCAAGTACTCCTGTTGCTGAGCATCAACAGTGCTACTCCTAGCAAGCAATTGAGTAAAGCCCAGGATAATATTGAGAGGAGTTCGCAGTTCGTGGCTCATATTTGCCAAGAACTGACTTTTGGCATTGTTTGCTACATCCGCTGCTTCTTTAGCCTGGTTGAGTGCGACTTCTATCTGTTTGCGCACCGTGATATCGCGAATCACTAAAACAGCACATTTCTCGCCTCCGACCAATTGAATACAGCTGCCAGAAATTTCCAGGATTAAGGTTTGCTCGTATCGTTGAAATTCATATTCAGTGGCTTTGAGTTGATTTTGGAGTGCGTTCACCACTGGATGTGCTGAGGGTAAAATCTCTAGACTCTGCTGTGTTAATGGCAGTAGCTCGATCAGTTGCCTTCCCAGAATAGTGATATGAGGTCTATCAAGCAGGCGATCAAAGACGGTGTTGCACCATTGGACAACAGTGTCTTCACCCGTCCAAACGATCGCGTTATCAATAGCTCCTAGTGCAACCTCCATCTTTCCTAAAGTTGAACGCAGTCGGCTCAACTGAAGGGCAAGATCGTTCTCCATAAATACAACCTTATTGCGAAATTATAGCGGTTAGCAATTGGGTAAGGTACGCCAAAGAAATAATGAACCACAGATGGACACAGATGGACACAGATAAATAATTACTTCATCCAAACGAGAAACGCTATATTATTGCTTTACAAAGGACGAATCATTGCTCCAAACAACCAATGTTCTCCTTGCTTGTGTGCCGTAATCAAATGTTCGCTCTCGATTTCTTTTCCATCCTTGGTTACGGCTTTCAGTAGGAGAGGGTGATTGAGAACATGAGACTTTTCCGTCATGACAAAGCGGGAAAAACTGAGTCGATGGGAATCGTGGAGACTCCTGGGAATGATGACTTCGAGGGGTAAGCCAACTATCTCCTCCGAACTCCAGCCAAAAACAGTTTTAAAAGAATCATTGACATAACTGATAAATCCTTCTTGGTCGGTCAGAACAACTGGAAATTCAGTTTCTAACCTCATGTCATTAATACTTTTCATGCAACAGCTTTGATTCTTTATAATAAGGAAAAATTGATATATGTATTTTTACACTATAAACGTTCTTTTGTGACCTAAGGTAGAGTAAAATATAAAACTATTGACTTAGTGTTTGCCTCATGCATTTAGCAATTCCTCAGCCCTCAAACTTTCCTATTTTTCTTCTTCAAAAGTCTGATAATAAGGATAAAAGCCTGGAAAAATGGGATGAATGTTGACGGATGCTCTTACAGATACTTGTTTGTTGGTTTTGACTCAGGCTGAAGATGAATGGTAGTGAATTACACAAGGGAGATATCCTTATTGTTGACGACACCCTTGATAACCTGCGCCTGTTATCTAACATACTTATCGAGCAGGGGTATGAGGTGCGGGGGGTGACAAACGGCTCAATGGCGTTAATGGGTGCCACCGCTCAACCACCGGATTTGATTTTGCTCGACATCAATATGCCGGGACTCAATGGCTATGAAGTTTGCCAGCAGTTGAAAGCAAATGCCCAAACTTCCGAGATTCCGGTCATTTTCCTCAGCGCTTTAAGTGAAGCCTTTGATAAGGTAAAAGCGTTCTCAGTTGGAGGTGTAGATTACATTACCAAGCCTTTTCAACTAGAGGAAGTCTTCGCCCGTGTTGAAACTCAACTCACAAGCCGTAGATTGCGAGAACAACTTCAACTTCAAAATTCCCGTTTGCAGCTTGCAGAGAAAGAACTCCTCAAAGCTTTAAAGCAAGAGCGGGAACTTAACCAGCGGATTCAGGAAATGACGGCTGTGGAAGAGCGCAATCGAATTGCCCGTGACATTCATGACTCCCTGGGGCATTCGCTGGTTGCACTCAATATTGAAATTGAAGCTGCTTTGGCTCTATGGCACGAGGACTTGGACAAAGCTCATGCATTTCTGTTGGAGGCAAAACAACTGGGGTCAGAGACGTTGAAAGCAGTACGCGAATCAGTTGCGCTGATCAGGTCTGAGCCACTGCAAGGTCATTCCTTAGAAAGGGCGATCGCAAGTCTTACAGATGAATTTCATCGGCTGACTGGTGTGATGCCAGAGTGCCATATTGACGTTACGCCCAACTTACCCGATTCGATAAACACAGCTATTTACCGAATTTTACAGGAAGGACTGACCAACATTTGCAAGTATGCCGAGGCAAGTGCAGTCCAGATTCAGCTTGAGTCTACAGCTTCTAGTGTATTTCTAATACTTCAGGATAATGGCAAAGGCTTTCAGGTGGAGCGCAACACAAAGGGATTTGGACTCAGGGGAATGCAGGAACGAGTCACTGCCTTGAAGGGTCAGTTGGAGATTGTCAGCGAACCAAATGCAGGTTGTCTCATTGCAGCTAAATTCCCACAATAGCAGATTCAGGACTTACGCAAAGTGGAGAATGTCATACTGAGCGAAACGGAGTGTAGCGAAGTATCTCAGAGATTCTTCGTTTCGCGCTTCGCTACACTCAGAATGACAGTTTTTCGTTAAAATGCGTGAGTCCTAAGATTGAGAACCAACAAAGAGCAAATTTGAGCCTTGAGGCAATTACCGAACATTTATGTAAAATATTTACTAAAATTTCGTAAATTTACGTTTTATTAGCGCAACATCAAGTTTAATAATTTTACGGCTGTTAAAAAACTTGCCTTGTTGTGTCCCACCGTTAAAAGCGGATGGGTTCTTAAATTATTTCTTATCACTCACTTATAACTAACTCATTTATGATTCGGGTATTGCTGGTTGAAGACCAAGAGATTGTCCGTCGTGGCTTGAAAACTCTATTAGAGATTCAGCCCGATTTAGAAATAGTGGCTGAAGCAGAAAACGGTCAAAAAGCGATTCATCAGATGGAAAGTCTTTATGGTAGGAATTCTCAACCCGAAGTCGTGTTGATGGACATCCGAATGCCCGTAATGGATGGAGTTGCTGCTACCGAGCAGATTTGCAAGCAGTTTCCAGACACAAAGATTCTGATTCTTACAACCTTTGATGATACTCCATATGTCTCGAGAGCCTTACGCTTTGGAGCTAAAGGATACTTATTGAAGGATACACCGGCACAAGAACTAGCTGCAGCAATTCGTTCGATTCACAAAGGGTATACTTACTTCGGACCCGGAATTCTGGAAAAAATGCTAAGTGTCGTACCAGTTGCTGAGCCAGAAGCACAAAAAGAGCCGCCAGAGGAACTCGCGCAACTCACTATCAGAGAACGAGAAGTTTTGTGTTTAATTGCAACGGGTTTAAGCAATCGAGAAATTGCCCAAACTCTCTTTCTTTCTGAAGGGACAGTCAGAAACCACATCACTCATATTCTGACTCGACTCAATTTACGCGATCGCACTCAAGCCGCCATTTTTGCTAATACCTTTCTATGTTGGCTGAAGAACTCTGAGTTGCCAACAAAAAGTGGAGTGTAAATAAATACAAAAGCATTGGACTATTGGAAAATTGGAGGTAAAACCTCTGTTTTAATCAAAAAGATTAGGCAAGATTGCGGAATGTGAGTTCCATCTGTGTCCATCTGTGTCCATCTGTGGTTAATTATTCTTTTTTTTTTGACTTTTGCAAGAAGTCTATTATGTAGAGACGCGCTTTCATGAGAGCGCGTCTCTACATTGTCTAACAGAATCAAGTCGCGGCACCCCTAAGATTTTGGTGTACTGTAGTCAAACCATCAGTCAAACCATCTTGGCTAATACTTGAGCTAACACCTGAGTATCTGTGTTTAAGCATTAGTGTGGAACTTTCAAAAACTCGAAATCTTGTTGTATGTTAATCTGACTCTTACTGATATCTTGCAACACAGCAATGAGATCATTTTGATAGTAAATTCCAGTATCCAATTTACTGCTACTGCCAAGACTGAAATTGCTTTCTGCAAAGGTATAGTTCGCTGCACTGAGTTGGATTTTATCTACACCTACTTCCCAATCGACAATTTTGGCATAGCTATTACCTTGATTGTAGTAATACACTTCCATCGCGGAACCCAAAACGAAGGTATCTTTTCCAATACCACCAATTAAGGTGTCCTGTTCGTTGACTCCACCGCCGTAACCGACAAGCGTATCATTGCCATTCATACCAGACAGGGTATCGCTACCTTTACCACCAGATAAGATGTTGTCGACTGCGTTACCAGTAATTTGATTATCGAGTTCGTTGCCGTAACCTGCGATCGCAGCGCTGCCAATTAACTCCAAGTTTTCAACATTAGCGGTTAAGGTGTAACCATCCACGTAAGACTTAACTGTATCGATTCCTTCTCCCGATTTCTCAACGACTTTGTCATAAGTATAAGTGGGGAAAAGTGTATCGCCTGTTTTGACGGACTCGACAGTATCTACATAGTAAATATCATTACCGACACCGCCAACAAGTGTGTCTATACCTTTGCCACCAGATAGGGTGTCATTGCCTAGTTCACCATAGAGACTATCAATGCCATCACCTCCATAGAGACTGTCATTGCCAGCACCTCCATTGATAGTGTCATGATCTAAACCACCAAAGACAAGATCATCACCTGCATGAGCGAAGATAATGTCGTTGCCTTCATAACCGTAGATGGTGTCGTTTTCTGCAGTACCGTGAATTACAGGAAAAAATGTGCCGTTGTCGTTGAAAGGAGTACCGTTAATGACTGCCATATGAATTTCCTTTTGTGCAATAAATGTAGAAGAAAATAGCTTTGAGACTGAGACTGCCTGGTTTTGTTTGAGGTTTGCTCTCGTCCCTTCACTCGATAGTTTTAAGATATCCGTAAAATTTTTCACAACCATCTAATAAATGTCACGAGCGCACCATGACATTTGTCATCATGCAGATGTTTATTAAACTTATGTGATATCAAGTCCGGTTGATTAGTGTCTATTCCCCCAGAACCCCACCCCGGCTTTGGCTTACGCGAAAACCGCCCTGCCCCTAATCCCCAGAGGGGACCCCGAGTTCCCCAAAACATCGGGGAGGGGTTGGGGTGGGGTGTACGCACGTTGGTAATGATGAGTGTTTAAACGGAAGGATTATTCTCAATAGTTCAGGATTAATGAAAATGAGCAACGGAAAAATCAGAGCTTAGGAAACCCTCAAAATCACATGAATCGACATACAATGAAAAGTCAAGTTGCCACAGGTATTCCTAGTACTTACAGAAATCATCCACATTGCAGAAAATCTGTATCAAGTCAAGCCGAGATACAATAGTTTCCATCACTCTCGTCTATCTTTTGTTTTTGTTCTAATTCCACTTTCAGCCTTTTTTGGTGGTCTTTTCAACCCGTCGAACTTACGTTAAATTAGGCTAAAGTCAATAATCTAGGATAGAGGCGTTACTAACAGCGTCCTTCAGCATTTTTAATCTAAAATCCCCAATTCGTAGCTTAAAAATCCAAGATGATTCACAGTAACCACAAACAAAGACCTATCGCTGTTGATTTATTTGCTGGTGCTGGTGGCATGACTCTTGGTTTTGAGCAAGCAGGATTTGACGTGCTTGCATCTATTGAAATTGATCCAATTCATTGTGCGACACATGAATTTAATTTTCCTTTTTGGACTATTTTATGTAAAAGTGTCGTTGATATTACAGGCGCAGAAATTAGAAGTCGCTCATCTATTGGTGATAGAGAAATCGATGTGGTGTTTGGTGGACCACCATGTCAAGGTTTTTCATTGATAGGTAAACGTGTTTTTGACGACCCTCGAAATTCCCTAGTTAATCATTTTATTCGGTTAGTTTTAGAATTGCAGCCTAAGTTTTTTATTTTAGAAAATGTTAAAGGAATGACTCTGGGAAAGCACAAAGAGTTTATTTCAGTAATCATCCAGGAATTTGAGCAAACTGGTTATAAAGTTCGTAAAGATTATAAAGTCTTAAATGCTGCTGAATATGGAGTGCCGCAGAATCGGGAAAGATTATTTTTGCTAGGTTGTCGTCAGGATTTGGAATTACCAAATTATCCCGAGCCAATGACTAGATTGGCAAAATCAAAGAAAGCAGCGTTAAATAACCAACTCCCATTAAGTCCAACAGTTTGGGATGCAATTGGTGATTTACCTGAAGTCGAAGATTATATTGAGCTTTTTGAAAAAGATTGGGTAATTGCAGACTTTGGGAAGCCAAGTGATTACGGAAGACAACTTCGTGGTCTTTGCTCCACAGATAACGATTATTCATATGAGCGTAAATATGACTATAGAATGCTCACCTCAAGTTTAAGAACAAAGCATACTTTAGATTCTATCAAAAGGTTTGAGTCTACTCCCGGTGGGAAAACAGAACCTGTCAGCCGCTTTTATAAACTTGCTCCTGAAGGAATATGCAATACACTTAGAGCAGGAACTGCTAGTAATAGAGGAGCTTTTACTTCTGCTAGACCAATTCACCCATTTACCCCAAGATGTATTACTGTGCGAGAAGCTGCGCGTTTACATTCTTATCCGGACTGGTTCAGATTTCATGTAACAAAATGGCATGGATTTCGACAAATAGGAAATTCTGTTCCTCCGTTATTAGCTAAGGCAGTAGCGTCAGAAATTATTAAAGTTCTTGGTGTATGTCCATCTAAACCTGGAATGATACAAGAGTTAGGAAACGAAAATTTACTAATGTTTGATATGTCTCAAGCAGCTAGATATTATGGGGTAAATCCGCAAATTATAGAATCAAGAGCGAGAAAGTCAAGGTAGTACAAGAAAAACACTACAGGCTAGTCCTCGCAGAGCAAATTTCCGAAACAGATTTAAAAAACTACAGGATTTACGAGTAAGCTGTAGGGTGCTTTAGGAACCGCGCTAACACACCCAAAGTGAATACTATGTCCAAGCCCGGAAAAATGTGCCATCCTCCCAAACTGCGGCAGTACGCTGCTCAATTGCGGCTAATACCTTATTGCTAAGAGGTTGGAAAGCCCGGGCTACATTCACGTTCTCTTCCAATTGCTTGACCGTTTCCGCCGCAATAACGCAAGAGTGAACACCAGGCTGGGACAAACTGTATCCCATAGCTTGCTGCATACCATCCAATCCGCCTGGTTTGAACAACCGACCATAAGCTGGTACTTTCATAGCAATCACGCCGACATTTTTTTGTTGTGCTAAAGGAAGAACGACTGGCAGAAATGGACGTGGGTGGTGTTTGTCGGCAGCATTAACAGGGATAAGCGTTGTGTGGAAGGGATAGCGACGCAATCCTTCAGCAATCACCTGTGGATCATGATGTCCGGTTATGCCAACAAACCGGACGAGTTTTTGCTGCATCGCCTCTTCTAAAGCTTTCACTGCACCAGTTGAACTAAAAATGGTGTTGAGTTCTTCGCGGAAAGAAACGTGATGCAATTGCCACAAGTCAAGATGATCTGTTTTCAGACGTTTGAGACTTCTTTCTAATTCCCGCCATGCACCATCACGGTCTCTTTTATCTGTTTTACTTGCTAGAAAAATTTTTGAGCGATGGGGTGGTAGTACTTTCCCGAAATAATCTTCACTTGGTCCATAACCAGCAGCAGTATCAAAGTAACGAATGCCAAGGTCAAGCGCTTTCTCAATAATTGCCACAGCATCACGTTCTCTTCCTTGCCAGGAGAGTGGCGTTTGACCAGCTCCTCCCAACCCAAAAATGGGGACTTTCACTCCTGTACGTCCCAGCACTCGTTCTAGCATCGTCGCTGGTGATGTAGCAGTGTCAGCTGCTTGTTGTTGCAAAGCAGATGCTCCTACTACACCGCCTGCAACCGCAACACTAGTGATGAGGAAGTTACGCCGCGTCGTGTTTCCTGACATAGTTTGCTTCAAGAGTAAATCCGGTGTTCTTTTTGTATGTTACCTAAGGAATTCCCTACGTTAAGCGATCGCACTGTTTTTATCACAAAATAAAGACGCGAAATTTCGCGTCTCTGTGAAATTTCTTCCTGACATTAGACTTCTTGCATTCATTCCAAAAAAAAGAATAATTAACCACAGATGGACACAGATGGAATCAAAGAGATGCAAGAGGTCTATTGAAATTTACTAATTTAATGTCGCATTTTTTATAGCAAAATCCCGATGAAGTTGATACTGCAAAATTTTTTGCTGCGCCATTGGATAATTGTCGCTAGAAGTTGGAACTTCTTCCAAAAGTCTAATTGCTTGTTCCCACCGTTTGACAACTATTTTCCACTCATCTGTAGTTTGTGCTGACTTTGTTAGTTGAGCTGCAATTTTACCTTTGTTAATTGCCTTCCCAAAAGTATCATCTTTGGGAGTAGGTTCAGGAGTTGCTTCTAATCGCTTTTCCAGAGATTGATTGACATATGACATACTTTGTTGAACTTCTGGCAAATTAGTAAACAAGTATATCCATAAAGATATTAAAGAAATCAAAACAAGTGTGAAAACTCTTTTGGGTAACTTGCGATATTTAACAATCAAGTCAACCATAGTTGGCTTTTTCGGCGATGTTTGGTCATTTGTTTGAATTTCAGTTACATTGATTTCACTCTGCTGATTATTTTCCGGTTTTACACTTGTTGCTTCATCAATTTTTTCCGGGGTGCTTTCTGGTTCACTATTAAAAGCATCAGCAAAAATCAGACGGTACTTAAATAAATACTCGATTTGGTAAAAAATAGCAGCGCTGATTATCCAGCAAATAGCAAAAATTGCTTGCAGATTTTTGTGAGGTTGGTTGTAGGTGTCAAAAATTTTTTCGTAGTTGAGTTGAAATAGAGGTAAAAAAGGAGTTGAAAGCAATATTGCAATCAGAGTAGAGAGGACAAACACAAGCCAGCTATATAAACTTTCCCACCAACTTATGAGTCCAGGAACTAATCCCTTGATGTTGTTTGTCCGTTCTCCTGGAATGGCGGGGATGAGGCGACCGATAAAAAAGTGATGGAAAAAGGCGATCGCAGGTATTGGTAATATTAGTAACAATATTACGAGCACAGTCAACAGTTCTGGGTTGTCTGACCATTTCGCGAAATAGGAGTCCAAACCGTTGCTACGTCTCGTCAAGGCTAACAACCCAGTCATAAACATCGATAGTATCAAAGCGTTTAACCAAGCATTGGGGTAAGGAAACCATGTGGGTAATCCAAATCTCATCTCACACCTACTTTATTTACTTAAGTGAACTGATTTCTGCGCTTTTAGAAAAAGACAGGTAGTGAAAGTGCATGCACTTTCATTACATGAATTTCTCAGACATTACCATTTTCAGATTTTGCTGTATCATCTCGAACATAAAACCTCGTTATTGCATTCAATAATACTACGCTGCCAATAAGCAACCAATGGGAGTGATAGTAAATTTTAAAGATAATTACATCTGTCTCAAGTTTGATTTTAAAAAGAATTGCCGAAAAGAGCAAAATTATACCTTTCCACACATCAAGTTATGGAAGTGTCAAAATCGAGAAAGATGATGCACATTTAATTTGCACAGCATCTAAAGACAATGAGGAAGAGAAACAGGCTTTCTCAATGCATGAATTTTGAATTTAGAATTGCTTAATGCCACCTTTACCCAGATACACTCAGCAACCTTGGACAGAAACATACAGTGAAATAATTGATGTTCGTTCAAGCAGCGAATTTGCGGAAGATCACATCCCTGGTGCGATTAATTTACCAGTGCTGGATGATGCAGAACGCGCCCAGGTTGGAACGATATACAAACAAGTATGCCCCTTCACCGCTCGGAAAATCGGTGCTGCTTTGGTTTCAAAAAACATCTCCCAACATCTCACTCAACATTTTGCTGAAAAACAAAAGGACTACCATCCTTTGCTTTACTGCTGGCGGGGTGGACAACGTTCCAATAGTATGGCTTTGGTGCTGACGCAAATTGGTTGGCGGGTAACGTTACTTGAAGGCGGTTACAAGACTTATCGCGCGTATGTCCGCGAGCAATTAAAACATTTGCCAGAAAAATTCACTTACCAGATATTATGCGGTCTCACTGGCAGTGGTAAAACCCATATTCTGCACCGAATGCGCCAGTATGGTGCTCAAGTTTTAGATTTGGAAGCTTTAGCTAACCATCGCGGTTCTTTGCTTGGCGAAGAATGGGAAGGGAAACCTTCACCCCAACCTTCTCAAAAATATTTTGAATCCCTGTTATTGCAACAACTGCAAAGCTTTAATCCTGCTGAAACGGTGTGGTTAGAATCAGAAAGCAACAAAATTGGAAAAGTTTATCTACCTCAGTCTTTTTGGGAGAAAATGAAACAGGCTAGCTGTGTAGAAATTCAGTTACCTATTGCCCAAAGAGTCCAGTTTCTCTTACAAGAATACCCACATTTAACAACTCATCCTGATATTTTAAAAGCCAAGCTAGGAAAACTGAAACCCTACTATGGAAAAGAAAAATTAAGCGAATGGTATCAGTTGATTGATGCTCAGAAGTGGGAATTATTCGTACAAGATATGTTACAGTTCCACTACGATCCAACGTATAGTAAATCCATGAAACGGGACTTTACAAAAGTAGAGCGATCGCTATCCATACCTGATTTATCGAATCCCAGTTTTAATAGTTTGTTAAATTCTCTTTTGCCAAATCAGGTGACAGCAAATTTGTAAAGCAGATCTACCAAATATAAATAGTATGAAATGCGTAATACTGTCTTATATAGCAATCCTATTTGAGTTGTGAGAATTTTTTCGTGAATAAACCGCCAAGACGCCAAGAGCGCCAAGAAAAGATAAACAGAGAATCTCACGAATCATTTAGGACTGCTATACTATTTTGCGCCTTTGCGGCTTTGCGCGAAATTATTTTTATTATGTCATCATAACCGTAAATATACCCTTATTACTCACAATTTTGCCAGCCACAAAATTTAAACTCAAGCTATAAATATGAAAATTTCTCAACGTCATGCTTGGTCTTTGACAGTAGATGAAGCTATCAAAATTCAAGAAAAGCTAAAAGATGAGGTCATAACTGAAGACAAACTCAAAGAACCTGTGCAGTACGTAGCAGGGGTAGATATGGGTTTTGAAGCAGATGGTACGATTAGTCGTGCAGCTGTAGCAGTGCTAAGTTTTCCTGATTTGCAGCTGCAAGAAACCAGCCTCGCACGCCGTCCTACAACATTTCCCTACATCCCTGGGTTCCTTTCATTTCGAGAAATACCCGCAGTCTTAGACGCACTCGAAAAGATTAAAACAATACCAGACATTATCTTATGTGATGGACAGGGAATCGCACATCCTAGAAGATTTGGCATAGCTTGTCATCTAGGATTAATTGTGGATATGCCTACAATTGGTGTAGCAAAATCGTTATTAGTTGGTAAGCATGAGGAGATCCCAGACACACGAGGTAGCTGGCAACCATTAATACATAGAGGAGAAACAATTGGAGCAGTTTTACGGACGCGAGTAGGAGTCAAGCCAATCTACGTCTCTAGCGGTCATAAAGTCAGTCTACCAACAGCAATTGATTACGTATTGCGTTGCACAACAAAATATCGGTTGCCAGAAACAACACGCATCGCCGATAAACTAGCGTCTAACAAATAACGGTAAAAGTAGCGAAGTTCTTGTGGACAATGGTTGAAGTGGGTGCTAAATCAGTCACACTAGTAGGTGAGATGCAAGAACTTGCAGGCGATCGCTACACATACGCATAGTATCCTCATAATTTGTAATCATTCCCCTGCCTAAAGGCTAGGGGCTTTGTCCCCCTCCCAACATTACTCGTAATAAAGGTACGTACTCATGTTGTTCGCGGAACTTCAGGCGCGGTTACGGTTAACTAGAACGGAACTACGCTCCACACCCCAAGACTCATTCTTCGTTGGCGCTCGTTGCCTAACTCGGTTACTAGCGGAGCTTTGGATAAGAGTGCGTTGTTCTGCTGTTGCTTATTTCACCGTAATCTCCTAGACGTTTTGATGGGAACTAAAGTTCCCGCGTCGTGTTTTCTCCTTGGTCTGAAGACACAAGGTTTCCACACTCTTGGAGTTTTTTAGATGAATTCTGAAAATATCAATCATCCATTTCTCCATCTCAAGGTTCGCTCTTTGCTGCTGCGGCTTTTACTCATATCTATCGTTCTTGGGATTGGGCTAGGAGCGATTCAAGCGACTAGTGGTTTAAAATTCAACCCTCAAGTTTTGAATTTAATCCTTTACATCTTCCTGTTCGGGTTACTTTGCCTTTGGACATTGGCAGATTTTAAGCGCTTAGGAGTTAACCTGGGGTATGTAGTCGGTCGTTTGCCAAGCAACCATAGGTGGTTGCCGATGGTAGGCTTAGTTATTCTGTTGCTCCTGTTTTCCATGGGTTCCTACCTCGTACTGTTTTACCTACTGTCATTACTGGCTCCATCGTTTATAGAAGCAATCTTACGCGACATTGCCAACAACCCAACACCTTACAGAAATGCGCCAGTGTTGTTCAACCTGCTGGGAGCTATCGTGTTGATGGTGGTTGCGCCAATTACTGAAGAATTCCTTTTTAGGGGGATTATTTTGCAGCGCTGGGCAAGCAAGTGGGGTATTCGAGCAGGATTGCTGGGTTCGTCGCTGTTGTTCGGAATTGGGCACGCGAATGTCGTGGGTTTGTCTATGGTTGGAATGGTTTTGGGGCTGTTATATATCAAGACACGCTCACTGATGGTGCCGATCGCCTGCCATGCTTTGAATAATTCTTTTGTAGTGGTAATGGAACTGTTCTCAAATGGCTCAAAAACTGTCTCAGCCGTGAACAGGTTAGAACAATTACGTTATAGCTTGTGGTTCGGTATCCTGTTTATAGTTCTCTCACTACCTGTGCTGGTACGCTTCCTCTCTCAAAACTGGCCGCGCAAAAATGCACCCGTCCCTTACTTCATCAACTCTTTTCAAAAAGAGTCATGAAAGAACAAGAAAAGTGATGCTCAATGGTATAGATATGTATAGAATTCTATAGAGATATAAAATATATATTTTAAAGATGCAGACATTTGAAGCAAATTCCTCAATGCATCTGTCAGTTGTGCCAAAACGTTCCCAGCCTCTAAAGATTGTCGCGCTAGGAGATAGTTTAATATATGGGTTTGGCGATCCAGAAGGAGGTGGCTGGGTCGAGAGACTACGACGGTGTTGGATGGTACCTGGCAGCGCAGGTCATATTCTTTATAATTTGGGGGTGCGGGGCGATCGCATCCTGCAAGTAGCGCAAAGGCTAGAAGTGGAATTTCGCCATCGGGGCGAACTGCGAAACCAGGTTCCCGACTTGATTATCCTGTCGGTAGGAGTCAATGATTCAGCACGGTTAGGTCGTCCAAATGGACGAAACTATACAGATTTTGCCGTTTTTGAATCGCAAATTGCATCTTTGCTTGATCAGGCGCAGCAACTATGTCCAGTTTTATTTGTAGGAATGGTCCCAGTTGATGAAGCTAAGATGCCGTTTCTGGATTGTTTGTACTACAATCATGCCGATCAGTACCGCTACAAAGAAGCTATTAAAGTCGCTTGCACCGAACGCGGGATTCCTTATCTCGATATTTTCCAGCAATGGATAAATCGCGGTGAAGCTTGGAGAGTCAAACGCATAAGCAACGACGGTCTACACCCTAATACGCTAGGGTATCAAACTCTGTTAGAGGATGTGATGAATTGGGAAGCTTTTGCTTCCTACAATTACAGTTCCTCCTACCAACTCACTTCGTCATAGGGATATCACTGCTTTAAAGTTGTCCATTTTGTTGTATGTCAGCTTATTGCGGAAAACAGTATAATATGCACCAATAGGATTGTGGGACTCGTAGAATAAGCGTGTTAGGTGTAAGAGCAGATGGCAGTTAATAATGGATTGATTCTTACGCTCTTTATTCTGATTGCAACAAGTCTAGCTATTGGCTATGGTTTCGGCGTGAAAGCTCGACGTTTACCCTTTACGGCAGAAATTGGGTTTAGTCAGAAGCAATGGCAATTTCTGCGGTGGTGGGTCAAGTTAGCCTTGGTTGTTGGAGTTTTATTACCTATCTGCTTGTTAGTTCTGGCTTGGAGGCAACCATCTTCATGGGTATTCTGGGGGAGTTACTTATTGATAGTAGCCGTGCAACTTATCTGTGAAAGTGTCTTTAGTCGCTGGCTGGTGCCAAGTATTGTTGTACCCATTGGTTTTTTCTACACAGCTTTTCGGTTATGGCAACTGCTGGATGGATTCACGCAATTAACATTTTCCTCTTTGACATTGGTAGGTTTTGGCGTTGTTGTGTTGTTTTGGGTTGCTAACTTAGTAATGTTGATGGTGATGGCCATTCCAACGGTCTTTGTTGGTTCCGAGTCAATTTCACAATCTTGATTTCGGTGTCGGCTCAATACCTAGATGATATTTTATTCACTCAACACCGTTGCTGTACCCTTTGGTGCGGTGTCAACAATTGCCAAAATTTTAGGGAGCAGCAATTAACAAAAATTATCTCATAAAGGTATGTTTAAATTTTATTAGGTTTTTAGGTTTATTCTTGAAATTTCAAGATTAGTATCCTAATAAAACAAATCGATGCAAACAAGTGACTTCATCGCCTTTATAGCTTTAATTACTTCTATTTTTAGTATACTGAAGCTGTTCACCAAACACTTGCTAATATACGGTTGGCTGCTTTTAATGCAATGATTTTCTTAATTCACCCGCCAAAGACCTTAGGTATACAACCAGAGGCAGCTATAAAAACTTACCTTGCCTCTCATACATCGGAAACTAAAATGAAAATTTTGACTCTAAATTTGCCAGGTTATGGAAGTGGAGGAAGTGAAGTTTCAGATGATGGATCTCATTTAGAGAATTAGGTTTATGCGATGTTAGCGGTTAAATTGGTAAAAGAGATTTCAGCACTAGGACAAGCTAAATAATATTTGCTGCCAACTCAAACAATTCACCTGGCTGATACTTATGTCGTTTTTGAAATGATAGCAATTGTGATCTTAGAAGTATCACTGTTTGGAGCGATTGGTGCCCACGGTGAGGGACATAGGGCGATCGCCATGCCTTATGCCTCAACCAAGCTTCGCTTCGCTTGGTTGGGGCAAATCTCCGATTTGGGGAGAGGGGTTTGCTTCAAGAAACCCCTGTGGGCATATACGAGCGATCGCACCATCTTTGCAACGTATCGGCTCAATAAGTCGGGGTATCAAGGTTCAAAGATACACAATGGTAGTTCGGTAAAGCTCCAATCATACTGGCAACCGGAGCAAAAATTCCCAACCGATCAATGTCAATTCTCTTCGCCATTAGTTGCGTTGTTACTGCATGGCACAAGTTATGATAAATCTGAACTGATGGCAAGCCAAGCAGAAAATTAAGTTCTCAGTGTAGTTCCTAAACAGCACAGCTACACAGTTATTGACTGCTTCATACAATCCGTAATAATTTATATATATAAAAATAAAAATAACAGCAAATCACCGATGATATTTTGAACCGTGTGTTAATAACAATTAACATTTAATCTAAGCACTAAAACATCCGAATTTAGCCTAAGAAGGTTGACATATTTCAGCGATATGAAGAATCATCTTAGGAACACCGGATAGTCGCTTGTAAGGAAAACATGCACACAGTTGTTCTTGTTCTGGTTGAGGTAGTGATTGTTATTGGACTGTCACGCCTAGTAGGGCTTGCCTTCCGGTGGATTAACCAACCACTCGTTATTGGAGAGATTGTTGCTGGGATTATGCTCGGACCATCTCTTTTTGGTTTGGTTGCTCCGGGGTTAGCAGCTACCTTGTTTCCACCTGAAACAATTCCCTTCCTCAATGTGCTGTCTCAGGTAGGGCTGATATTTTTCATGTTTTTGATTGGGTTAGAGTTAAACCCCAAATACCTGAGTGGCAATTTAGAAGTAGCAATATTAACGTCTCACGTCAGTATTTTAGTACCGTTTTCACTGGGAACGCTGCTAGCGCTACTGCTGTATCCTTTAGTTTCCAATGCAAGTGTATCGTTTACCGCATTTGCTTTATTTTTGGGTGCGGCAATGTCGATTACCGCTTTTCCGGTATTGGCACGTATTATTACTGAGAACAACTTGCAAGGAACTCGTTTGGGAACTTTGGCGCTCACTTGTGCAGCAGTGGATGATGTGACCGCTTGGTGCTTGTTGGCGGTGGCGATCGCCGTTGCACATACTGGTAGCATTGTTAAAGCTATCCCTACGATCATCTATTCCCTGATATACATCGGTTTGATGGTGACAGTGGGGCGAACTTTCTTGCAACGCCTTGCCAAGTACTACCGCCGCATCAGACGCCTCAGCCAATTTGTCCTAGCTTTGATTTATGTAGGAGTAGTCGCTTCTGCCCTCATTACCGAACTGATCGGCATTCACCTGATATTTGGAGCGTTTTTACTAGGGGCAGCCATGCCCAAGGATGCAGGTTTAGTGCGGGAAATAGCAGTCAAAACTGAAGATTTTGTACTGATATTTCTGCTACCAGTATTCTTTGCTTATAGTGGTCTGCGGACGCAAATTGGTTTGCTAAATAGTCCTGAATTATGGGCGCTGTCCCTTGCTGTGCTAGCAGTAGCAATCATAGGTAAATACGTTGGCACGTATGTAGCAGCTCGCGTCAGTGGCATAGATAACCGAGAAGCCTCAGCACTTGGTTGGTTAATGAATACTCGCGGCTTGACTGAGCTTATCGTACTAAATATTGGTCTGAGTCTCGGAGTCATTTCGCCGCTACTGTTTACCATGCTGGTGATTATGGCATTGGTAACAACATTTATGACCTCGCCACTGCTAGAGCTAACTTATCCGAAAAAGCTTATTAAGTTAGATATGGTTGAGCAAGAACCAGAAGAAACAGGTATAGACACTTGTACTGATGAGGATCCTCACAGTCGTCCTTACAGAATTTTGGTTCCAGTGGCAAATCCCAGTAGCCAAAAAGGTTTGATGCAGTTAGCTGTAGCAATTGCTGTAAACTACCAACAACCCGCCGTTATTTATCCCCTGAGTTTGATTGAACTCGAAGAAGACTATGCTTTTGAAAGTACCCCACTAGAAGCAGATAGACTGATTGCAGAGCGCCGCCAACAGCTAGAAGAATTGATTTCACGTCTAGAACCATCAGAAGCAGGCTCGTACGTACATCCAATTGTTCGCATATCAAACAATGTTGCACGGGAAACAGCACAGATTTCCTTACTTAAACAAGTTAATTTAATTCTAATGGGATGGCACCGCCCAGCTTTTAGTCAAAATCGCTTAGGTGGACGAGTTGGTCAAATTCTCACTACTGCGCCAGTGGATGTAGCGGTGTTTATAGATCGGGGAGAAGAGCGTTTAGAAAGCTTGTTGGTTCCTTATTCAGCAAACATTCATGATGATTTAGCACTCATACTTGCTCTGAGATTGCTAGTCAACCGCCCAACTTGTCGTTTAGTGATTTTACACGTGGTGGAAGATAATCAAGTCAAAAATGAACTCAGTTACGAGTTTCGCACCATCATGGAGCAAATGCCTCAAAGTTTACGCGATCGCATTGACATCAAAACGGTCGAAGCCACAGAGCCAATTCAAGCCGTAGTCGCAGCCTCAGAAGCCGTTGACCTCACCATTGCTGGTACTAGCCGCGCTTGGGGTATCGAACGTCATACCCTAGGACGATACACAGATGAACTAGCTATTAAGTGTCGCTCCTCACTGCTTATTACCCGTCGTTACAGTCAATTCACCTCTCACCTAGCCTCAGTACTTTCTAACAATAAATCAGAAGTCAAAAGTTAGATAAATGATGAATTATGAAATAAGGTAATTTTATTTTTCATTATTCAGCATTCATAATTCATCATTTTTTTTGTGTTGAAATCACACTCTTTTTCTATTATTATGCATCATTTCAACTTGAAATATTTAACCTTTTATGGTGTAGCCATCAGTTCTGTTTTACTTTTGTTTAAAGTCGTAACTGCTTATGGAGAAAGCAACCTCAAAGCACCTCCTGCAATGAAAAGTCGTTATGGTCTTGTGTTCAATGAAAAATTACCAATATGCGATCAATCAAATGTCCTAATATTAAATCTTCAACAGTCAGGAATTTACTTAAATGGATTTTTACTTCCAGCTAGTTCTCACACCAAAAGTTCTAACTTATCTGAAACTACCTCTTCTCTAACAGGTAGACTTGAAAATCGACAATTGAGTTTATCTGGAAAAGCTCCCAGGTACATCTTATGTAATCTTCAAACTTCTCAAACACAAGCAAAAATCAGCCATAAAGATAATTCCTCTATTCCAGTTAATATACAAATCCAACTGACGGATAAAGAAGATTTAAGAGGAGAAATAAATGTGAGTGGCACTTCCAAAGCAATTGGATTAACAGCAATATCACAAAAGGAAAATGAACAATCTGAGCAGTCAAACAGTCATTAACGATAAATCGTTAATTTCTGCGCCTCGTGCGGTTAAAAAATAGGTATTCTTCTGGCGGTTCGGGAGTAGTAGGGCATTCGCCCTATATTTGAGCGTACTACCATCCGACACCTCTGGTAGAAGCGACAAGCAAAAAAAACAGTTGTCATTCATAGACAATTGTGGATGAGTTTTCTGGAGCAGTGAGGAGTATGGATAAGCGATTAATGAATAAGCATTTTTTCCGGTTTTGCAACTATCTGTTTCGGGTTTGCTTGTTTAGCTTGTATGCAACGATGCTTTACGGCAACACTTTAAGCGTGTACGCCCTTGAAACTGGCAATAGTACCAAAAAAACTAATCGTAATGCAGCGCCAGTAGTTAAAAAAGCTAATCGTTATGTAGCGCCAGTAGCCAGACTGGAAGATTGGCGCTTTTACCCAGAGGCGTTACAACTAGAAATGTCGCTCTCAGCAGCTTCACAGCCCCGCCACTTTTACCTCGCTCAACCCCCGCGCATTGTTATAGATTTACCTGGTACTAAGTTGGGTAGAATTCCCACTCAGCAAAATTTTTCTGGAGCAATCCGAACCATTCGCGTTTCCCAACTCAACGCAGATGTTACTCGTATTGTCATGGATTTAGCACCAGGAACTGTCATCAATCCAAACCAAGTGCAACTGCAACCCGTTTCTAGAGAAAATCCCAACCGTTGGGTATTACGTCCCTTAATTGCGAGTAACGGTACCTATTTACCTCAAGGAAACTTGCCATCTCTACCAGGTAACTTACCATCTGCTGTGTACAATCCGCCTCAGCCACCAGGTAGCTTACCATCTGCTGTGTACAATCCGCCTCAGCCACCAGGTAACTTACCATCTGCTGTGTACAATCCGCCTCAACCACCAGGTAACTTACCATCTGCTGTGTACAATCCGCCTCAGCCACCAAGTAACT